>NZ_JAMYOU010000017.1:0-144513 GCF_040319995.1 Mesorhizobium sp. M0815
GCTAAACACGGGGGCTGCGCGGCGGACACGCCGACGTCACAGCTACTGCCACGCCATTTTTGCAGAACTTGACGCACACAACTCATCTTCCGCTTACTGTCGTGGCGGACGGTTGTCCGCGCGCGCAGTGGCTACCCGCTGCGCTGCGGCAAACAAATCCGGTCCATGGCCGCAGCGGCGCACTGCATTCGGCTCCAAGTCGTGAAGAGTGAGGCCTCACAATTCCAAGGGGATATGCTCATGAAAGCGTCGCCGCCGAGCTTTTCGGCACCTTCTTGTCTTCGGCTGCGCGTCAGTGGTGACAGGCGGTTTTGGCGGGCTGCTGCCGGCTCGGTCGCTTGGCATCGGCCTCAGCTTCGGCATCGCTGTAACCGCCCTGGCTTACGCGATTGGGCCACTCTCGGGCGCGCACCTCAATCCGGCCGTCACGCCGTGGACGCCTCCCACAAGGGCCACTTTGTATCCTGTTTCCCACATCGCCGCAGTCCTCAACGAAGGTCTACAGATGGCGCATTTGGTCCTTATCGGCTGCCGCAGAGCCAATCGCTCTCGAGTGCAGGCACTCCAGTGGAGTCCAGACGTTGGATTGGACCTCGACCTCTACAAAAGCACACTGAGCTTCCGGTCGGGCTACGACGGCATTCCGAAGCGATCGCTTCGGCGAGAAGTCGTCGTTCTCAATCGGGCGACCGGGGATACATCGGCGAAGACGGCATAAGGGAGGATGGGCCAGACCGAGCCGACGGAAAGGTCGTAGCCAAGGCCTTGGGGCGCATAGCGCCTGGCCGGGAGGCCGCCGCCAGTCAGACTGACGCGACGCGTCGTTGAGCGAGGTGGAGACCCGAGCGGGCTCGACGAGGGTCCACGGCGGTCACAATGTTGTGGTGATGATCGCAGTAGACGCGATCCGGCGAAGTTGGCCCAGCACAAAAACGATAACCGCCGGGTACTGACGGGTCTTCGCTCACCGGGAAGCGGCACTGATAGAGGCCTAGCTGAATGAGGGGGACGTCTCTCGAAGTTAGTCTGATATTTTCAGGCATGATGGTTTCCTAGTTCATAGCAATTGCCGGCTGACGGCCGCAGTGCGACCCGTCGGGGCGAGCTAGGACAACGGTCGAAGCCAGTCCGTGATTTGAACCTATGGCTTCGGATCGACAATCAGCGGGTTGGCCGCATCCAGGTGGCAAGTGTCCAACAAACTCAGCAGATGATCTTGCTGGCGGCTGTCCTTTTCACACGTCGTCGCATCCGATCTGTACGACCATGCGCCTGGCCCTCTTCCTTAGCACCGCACGGCCTCACATCCTTCACTCCGATGAAACAGTCGGAGAACAAACGGAATGCTGCGGGGCCAAGTGCTTGCATGCGCCAGGCGTTGGAGCATGCGCTCGATCCCACGTTAGTTCAGTTCGTGGAAGCTCTTGCGATTGCCGACGCTAGGCGCGATCATCTCGCTGTGAGGCTATCTGCTTCGACACCTAACTTGGATGTCGTCGAAGCAATTGGCTGCAACGGCGAGGTTCGTGAATGATACGCGCAGCCATTTACGCCCGGTTCTCGACCGAGCTGCAGAACGAGAAATCCACCGATGACCAGATCGTCCTTTGTCGCGCGTATGCAGCACGGCATCAGCTTGATGTGGTTGCGGCTTACGAGGACAAAGCTCGCTCGGGAGCTTCGATGTTTGGCCGTGCCGGCCTCATGAGATTGATGGATGCGGCGCGCGAACGAAAGTTTGATGTCGTCATTGTTGAGGCACTCGATCGCCTTTCGCGCGACATGGAGGATCTCGCTGGACTGCACAAACGACTGTCATTCCTAGGGATCGAGATCCAAGCTGTTCACGACGGCACAGCTGACGCAATCTTGATCGGAATACGAGGTTTGGTGGGCGAGGATGGCGCAAAAAAGGTACGTCGAGGAATGGCCGGAGTGGTTCGCGACGGGCGCCACGCCGGCGGTCGCGCATTCGGGTATCGGGCAGTTCTTGGGCGTCCCGGTGACTGGAGATCGTTGAAGAGGAGGCTGAGGTAGTTCGCCGGATCTTTGCGGCCTACACCTCTGGCCGGCCACCACGCGAAATCGCACAAGATCTCAATCGCGAGGGGGTTTGTCCGCCTCGCGGCACTCGTTGGAACGCCTCTACCATCAACGGAAACGCACAACGCGGCGCGGGGCTGATTTTGAACGAGCTCTATTTTGGGCGCATC
The DNA here is from genome assembly GCF_040319995.1 of Mesorhizobium sp. M0815. Lineage (NCBI taxonomy): Bacteria > Pseudomonadati > Pseudomonadota > Alphaproteobacteria > Hyphomicrobiales > Phyllobacteriaceae > Mesorhizobium > Mesorhizobium sp. M0815. The sequence continues at coordinate 2,214 of NZ_JAMYOU010000017.1, forward strand.
GTCTGGAACAAGGTTCGGATGGTTAAGGACCCAGATACCGGCAGGCGTCTGTCCCGTCCGAATAGCCGCGACCAGTGGCAGACGATTGATGTCCCACACCTGCGTATCGTTGACGAAGAGATATGGCGACGCGCGCAGGACTTGAAGACAGAAAGATCTCGTCTGAAATTGAACGTGAAACGTCGGCCACCGCATCTCCTCTCGGGCCTGTTGCGATGTGGCTGCTGCGGTTCGGGCATGTCGGTGCACGATCGCGACAAGACTGGCAAAACACGAATCCGCTGCTCGACAGTTCGTGAGAGCGGCAGCTGTCCCAATCGTCGCATAGTTTACCTGCGGAGCGTGGAGAATGCTGTATTGGATGGAATGCGTGACGAGCTGAAGGACCCGCGTCTCATTGAGATCTACGTCCGGAATTATAATGAAGAGCGTCAACGGCTAGCAGCCCGTGCGTCCAACGTTCGGGTCACCCTTGAGACAAAGATCGCACGGATTGAAGCCGAGCGACAACGCAGCATTGACCTGGTGCTCAAGGGAATTATTGGTGATGACGACGCCCGAGAGCGTATCGCCGAGTTGAAAGATCGACGCATCGAGGCGGAGGCAGAACTTGCCAGTCTTGACGAGGCGCCATCGACCCTTACTCTGCATCCGGCAGCGATAGAGAAGTATGTCAAAACGGTCGATGAGCTCGCTTCGGTCTTAGCTCATCACGCCGAGGCGGATGACGATCGGGGCGTGCTGGTCAAGAGCTTCCGCGCGCTCGTTCATTGTGTGACGGTTCATCCCAAAGGGCCGCGACAGGATATTGAGATCGAGGTCAAAGGCAAGCTTGCCGCCCTCATCGGCGGCAACACATTCCCCCAAGCGCGGTATGCTGGAGAACGCGCGGTGGCCGAGGAGCGCCACAGGCAAGATCCCACTATTACGTACGATAGTGGGTTTAGGGTGGTAGCGGGAGAGCGCTACCGCCTTTCCCCCCACTCATCGAACCACCAGTTCCGGCTTCGTTGCTGCGGCTGAGCGAGATAAGTCGAGCGGCGACAATGCCTTTGGTCGCCGAAGGCAGACCGTCGTCGCCGATCAGCCGCCGGACTTGTCGAGAACTGGAACTGTGCGCGATTTCGCCCGGTCGGCTTCCATCGTGACGCAAAAAATGCGGACCGCCGCGGACGGGTACAGTCGGTCCCGCGTCTCGGTCTGCGGCCGGCGCTATGCTGACGCTCCTACGGCTGTCCCGTTCACCGCCCGCGGCGGGGGCGAATTTCCTCCGTCCCGCGCGCGACAACTGTCCACTGTTGCGGACGCGCGCAGGACTGCGGGTTATACGCCATCTTTCTTAGAGCGCCGACGACCGCCGGCGCGAAGATCAACGCGGTGCGTCGTTTGGAAAGACGAATGAGGACGGCGTCATCGCTACTATTCGCTCCCGTCGATTCTCTCCTCGATGGGACGCACCGGGAGATAGGCGTTCGTCTCCAGCCATTCGCGCAATAGAGAGCCCATCCAACTACAAATTTGGGAGGCAGGGCTTGCTCTCCGAATTCTTGCATCCAAGGTCAGCGATGGGAGTGTCGTGCGCACCCGATGGTGAGGTTCACTATCGGCCGTTCCCGCTCGCATCGGGTCAACTCCCCAGGCCACCATCCACCACGTGCACCTGGCCGGTAACGTAGCTGCTCATTGAGGATGCCAGATAGAGGGCGACGCTGGCCACCTCGTCAGGGTCGGAGTGGCGCTGCAACGGAACGGCCTTGTTCACCGCCTCCGTGACATTGACGCCGCTGATCGCGCTGATGCGGTTCTCGATTTCGTGCTGGAACGTGTTGTGGATCGGACCTGGATTGAGGCATTGACGCGGATGCCGCGCGGCGCGAGCGCCCGGGCCGCCGCGCAGACCACGCCGACCTGCGCATGCTTGGCGACGGTGTAGCTGATGTTCTGCCCCGCACCTTCGCCACCACGCAGGCCGGCGAGGCTTGAGATGACAATGATGCTACCGGGCACTGTAGCCGCCGTCGGCCATCAAGATATGCCCTGTCACGAATGACGCGTTCGGACCAGCAAGATAGACAAGGGCATCGGCGATTTCACTAGGTTCGGCCCAGCGGCCAATGGGATGGGCGCTCTTGATGGCCGCCTCGCCTGCGGCTGGGTCGTCCAGGCCTTCGAGGTAGCGAGTCAGGAACGGCGTATTGATTGATCCTGCTCCAACAGCGTTCACACGGATGCCTCGGGAAGCATAATCTACGGCCATCTGTCGTACCAGTTGAAGCAGGGCGCCTTTGGCCGCGCAATAGGCTGCCTGTTCCGGCAAGCCGACGACGCTTGAAATGGATCCCGTCGCGACGATCGAACCGTGGCCACGCGCGAGCATCGAAGGCAGCGCGCGCCTCGACATCAGGAAGAAGGATTTGGCGTTCGCATTCATGACAGCGTCCCACTCATCCTCGCTGGTTTCGTGAGCGGACTTCGAAATGATGAAGCCGGCGTTGCTGACGAGCACGTCGACCGGACCGAACCGCTGTTCTGCCGTCGTGAATATTTTCTCGACGTCAGCGACCTTGGTGACATCAGCGGCAACCGCGACGACATGATCGGGCGAGTCTCGTTCCAGTTCGTCGACGGCCGGGTTGAGATCTGTTGCGCATACCTTGGCACCGTTTTCGATGAAAAGTGAAACTGCAGCCCGGCCGACACCTCCCGCCGCTCCTGACACGACGACGGTTTTGCCCTCAAAGCTACTGGTCATGATGGTTCTCCGATCGTTGATGTTGGTACTAAATTGTAAGCGGCTGGCTCGGGGGTCGCTCACAGAGAGAAAGCAACCCTGTCTATCAGGCGGCCAGAGCCGAAACCGACGGATCAGCCCGACCCACGTTCCTTTCGGCCGTCGTATCCTCTCTTCGTTTTCAATCGAGCCTCGCAAGCGCTTCCGCAAAGAAGTTTACGTCGCCGAAATTGCCGGATTTGAGTGCCATCATCAGTTCGCCTCCCGGGTATCCGATGGTGCGCAGCATCGGGACGCCGGGGGCAAGTTCATCGCCGACCTCGAACGAGCCGATCGCCAGCTTGTCCACCACGGCGCCCGAGGTCTCGCCTCCCGCCACCACGAGCCGCCGAACGCCGGCGTCGACGAGCCCGATGGCGATTTCCGCCAAGGCGTTCTCGATCGTCTGCCCGGCCTCGTGCTTGCCGTGCTGCCGCTGGAGGGCTGCAACCGCATCGGGGCTGCCGGAGGACGCGATGAGCACTGGCCCAGCCGCGAGCTGCCGTCGAGCGAATTCAAGGGCCTCTTCGACGGCGCCGCCGCCGCCGGAGACAATGCGCTGCGGATCAAGGCGTAGCACCGGCATATGTCTTTCGGCGGCATCGATCTGCTCCAGTGTCCGGGCGGAACAGCTGCCGGCAATGACCGCCGATCGGCCACCGACAGCAGCAAGGTTAGCCATTGATCCCCGGGCTGGGCGTGCGGCCAGAGCGGCCCTTGCGAGTCCGTAGCCAAGTCCGGACGCACCCGTCGAAACGGCGCCGCCGGACGCCAATTGGCCGAGGACATCGAGATCGCTGTCCCGGATGGCGTCGGCGATGATCGATTTCCGCCGGCCAGGCATTGCGGCGATCTTCGCTCTGCAGCTTTCCAGGCCAAGTGCGACCGTCTGGCAGTCGAGACTGTGAACAGCGTGCTTGGATTGCCTCGCAAGAACACGCGTAAGATTGGCGTCATGCATCGGGTTCAAAGGATGGTGCCGCAAGGCGCTTTCGTTGAGTGGGACATCGTTGACGAACAGGTGCCCCTTGTAGACGGTGCGTCCGGTTTCCGGAAACGCCGGCGTAACCACGGTCCAGTCCTGTCCAGCCCGCTCCATGAACGCATCGGTAACCGGACCGATATTGCCCGCATCGGTCGAATCGAAGGTCGAGCAAATCTTGTACATGACGTGGCGGGCGCCGATCCGCCGGAGCAATTCCTCGGCGGCGAGCGCACTTGCGACCGCATCGACAGCCGGCACGGCACGGATCTTCAGCGAGACCACAAGCGCATCAATCGTTTCGAACAGACGGCTATCGACCGGGACTCCTATGGTCTGGACGGTTCGAAGGCCGCATTTGCGCCAGGTGTTCGCAAGATCTGAGGCCCCGGTGTAGTCGTCGGCTATGGCTGCGAGAATGACCGTCACTGCCTGCGCCCCCTATACGGCGCAAACCAGCCAAGGCCAGCTTTCGTCTCGCCAGCGGGCTGATACTCGCAGCCGACGAAACCGGAATAATTGCTCGTCTCAAGCTGTTCGAAGAAGTGCCGATAGTTGACCTCGCCGGTATCCGGCTCGTGCCGTGCAGGCACCCCAGCTATCTGGACGTGCCCGATGAGCGGCTGCAGATGCCGGAAGCTCTCGGTGATGTCACCATGCATGATCTGTCGATGGAACACGTCGAACTGAAGCCTGACGTTCGGGTGATCGAGTTCCTCAATAAATGCTGCGGCACGCGCAAAGTCGTTCAGGAAATAACCGGGCATGCTGCGGCCGTTGATCGGTTCCAACAGAAGGTTCAGGCCTTGGGCGGCCAGCTTCGATCCGGCGAAGTCCACGGCACGCCTGTAGCTTCTCAACGCTTCTGCGTCTGACGGGTCCGCAAGGCCGGCCATCATGTGGAGGGAGCGCACGCCAGTCGCCGGGGCGTAGTCCAGCGCCTTGTCGACGCCTGACTGGAACTCTTCGAAGCGATGCGGCAGGGCAGCGATGCCGCGTTCGCCCGCAGCCCAGTCTCCGGGAGGAAGATTAAACAACGCCAGTTCGAGTTCGCATGCCCTCAGTCGGCTGCCTACGGTTTCGGGTGCGAATTCATAGGGGAACAGGAATTCCACGGCTCCGAAGCCGGCTTCCGCGGCAGCCTCGAAGCGGTCAAGGAACGACCATTCCGTGAACATCATGGTGAGGTTGGCGGCGAAGCGTATCATGCGGCGAGATCGATCATGATGCCGCCTTGGCTGTTGGCAGCGATGCGCCGGACAACTTGGCATAGGTGCGTGCAACCGACGCGTCGTCGTCATGTCCCATGCCTGCGCCCGAGGTCGCGAGATACATCTGGAGGGCCGCCGCTGCGAGCGGCACGGGATATCGTTCGGCCCGAGCCATGTCCTGGAGAATGCCCAGATCCTTGACGAATATTTCAACCGAACTCAGCGGCCTGTAGTCGCCATCGAGGATATGCGGGACACGGTTCTCGAACATCCAGGAGTTTCCCGCGGACGCGGTTATGACCTCGTAGACAGTGGAGAGGTCCAAGCCGAGCTTGGATGCGAGCACCATGGCCTCGCATGCGGCCGCGATATGGATTCCTGCCAGATGCTGGTTGATCATTTTCACCGAAGCGCCGATGCCGGGTTCGTCGCCCAGGCGATAGACCTTCGCCGCGACCGCATCCAGGACATGCCGCGCCCGTGCGAAGGCATTCGGGCTGCCCGACGCCATGATCGTCAGGGCGCCGTTCGCGGCTTTCGCTGCGCCGCCCGAGATCGGGGCGTCGAGATAGAGGATTTCGCGCTCCGCGAGGCGCGAGGACAGGCGTTTTGCCTCCGACGGCGCCATGGTCGCTGACGAAATGAATACCGAGCCCGGTGGCATCACCGGGAACACGCCGCCGTCGCCGAAAAGCACCGCGTCGGTCTGCGCGCTGTTCACGACGACGCAGAGGACGACGCTCGCATTGGCAACAGCTTCGCTCGGTGATTCCGCTATCCGCGCGCCGCTTGCAACCAGCCTTTCCGCAGCGGTCGCGGAGGGATCGTAGCCGACGACCGCGTGTCCGCGTCGCACAAGCGAACTCGCCATGCCAAACCCCATCGAGCCCAACCCGATGACGGCGACGTTTGATTTTTCCGCGCTTTTGCCAGCAGACATGCGTATCCAACCTCTTGCTTTCAATCCAATCATAATGCAGATTATCTACAATCTGCAACGGGCTGTCGCCGCACTTTTGAGATTTTCAGGTTGGCGTCCGTGGGTAAGCTCAGTGCGTTTGGCTTCGTGCCATGCGCCTAGAATCTCGGGTGATATGGATCAGACGAAACTCTGTGAACAGATTGTCCGCTTCGGCAGGTCGCTGTTCGATCGCGGACTCACCCCCGGTTCCTCGGGAAACATCTCTGTTCAGCTCGACGAAGGCGGCTGGCTTGTGACCCCGACAAACGCGTCGCTCGGATTTCTGGATCCAGCGTCCATTTCCCGCCTTGACGCAAAGGGCAATCTTGTCTCGGGCGACAAGCCGACGAAGGAGATCCCCCTGCATTCCGCGCTCTACGACACAGTCAAAGGATCTCGGGCTGTGGTGCATCTGCATTCGACGCATTCGGTCGCCGTCACGATGCTTCCCGAGATCGATCCGAAGTCGGTGCTGCCGCCGATGACGCCGTACTATCTCATGCGCGCTGGCCGAACGGCGCTGGTGCCGTATTTCAGGCCGGGCGATCCGGCGGTCGCCGGGGCCATCAAGGGATTGGCCGGCAAATATACGTCGGTCCTGCTGGCCAACCATGGGCCGGTCGTGACCGGCAAGGACCTTGAGGGCGCCGTCTTTGCGATCGAGGAACTCGAGGAAACAGCAAAGCTGTACCTTCTGCTGCGCGGTCTCAACCCGCGATATCTATCTGCGGAGCAAGTCGAGGATCTGGCCAGGCAATTCCCGCTCCCGGGCCCTGACGGAGCGCACGACCACCATTAAACAAGGCAGTTTCGTCTGGAGCGGGGTGGTCCAAAAACACATTGACAGATTGTAGACAATCTGCAATTTTGAAGATGGGAACAAGGAAGCAAATAATGCTCTCGCAGGACCTGAGTACCGAGCATTTCCGGCAATCGATGCGGCGCGTGGCGTCGACGGTCTGCGTGATCTCGTGCAGGCACGACGGGCGCCGATATGGCATTACCGTCACGTCGGTCACGCCGCTCAGCTTCGCTCCCATTTCGATCCTTGCGTGCGTCAACCGCAACTCGTCGATCAATGTGCCGCTCAAGGAAGAGGGGCAATACTGCATCAACGTGCTTCGGGCCTCGCAGGCTGACATATCCAACTCTTTCAGTGGCGGACGGCCGTCCGAGAGGCGTTTCGACATTGGCGAGTGGACCGAAAAGGACGGCATCCCCTACCTGGCAAGCGCGCAGGCGAACCTGTTCTGCGAGATGGATCAGGCGATCTCCTATGCCACGCACGACATCATCATCGGGCGGGTCGCAGGGGTGGCATTTGCCTCCGATGTCGACCCGCTGATCTACCATAACGGCGCCTACGCGCTGACTTCACCCATGGTCCTGCAGAAGGCTGGATAGGACTGTTTACCAACGTCGACAGCCGTCGCCGAGGGATCTTAGGAGCAAATGAATGCAGCTTGGCCTTTTTAACCTGATGACGCTTCGCGATCATCCCGACGGTGCCCAGGGCGTGATGCGCGATACCCGCAAAATGGTGGAGACCGCCGATGAGCTCGGCTTCGATGTCGCGTGGTTCGCCGAACACCATTTCGCCAACTATTCGAGTTCGCCGTCGCCGCTGATGATGTGTTCCTACGCGGCCGGATGGACCAAGCGGATCAAGCTAGGCCCGGGCGTTATCGTGCTGCCGCTCTACAATCCGCTTCGTGTCGCCCAGGAGATCGCGGTCGCCGACACACAGACCGAGGGCCGCCTCGTCATCGGCCTGGGTACCGGCTATCAGCGCTATGAGTTTGATCGCTACAACATCGTGCTGGACGACAGGGTCGACGTTTTCCTTGAGTATTGGGACGTCATCGAAAGAGCGCTCGTCGATGGCGAGGTCGAGTACAAGGGAAAGTACATTTCCCTCCCCAAGACCAGCTTCGCGATCAGCACCCAGCAGAAGCCTCTTCCCCCGATTTTTGTGACCTCCTCCCACCCGAAGCTTCTCGATCGCTTCAAGAAGTGGAAGGCGGTCCCGTTCCTTGCAGCCAGCACGCTCGGATCGCCCGTGCTCTACAAGATGGTCGACGGGCTCAACGACGCCTGGACATCCATCGGCGAGCAGCCTTCGACCAAGCCCTTGGCGATCATGCAGTACCTGGCCATAACCGACAGCCGCAGCGAGGCATTGGTCGTGGCGGAGCGGGCCCGGTACGTGGGGCGTATGGCGCATTATCTGCGCCAAGCCTCGCCGCCGCTGGACGACAACAGCTACATCAGCAACCAGACGTTCGAAGGCGAGTACACGCTCGACCAATATGCGGACAACATGGTGGTAGGCGATCCGCACGCCGTTGCCGAGAAGATGGTCGCGGACATCAAACGTCTCAATCCAAGCAACTACACCTGCAACTTCTCCTTCGGCTGCATGCCAATCGAGTTGGCGCATCGCTCGCTCGTTCGATTCAAGAACGAAGTCGTGCCCCTGATCGAGAAGGAAGTGGGACCTATCGAAGCTCTCGGCGTGACACCCAGGCTGGCGAGAAAGGCGAGTTGAGCGGTCTCAATTGCTCAGCCAACAAACTACTTGGTCTGCAACAAAGAAAAGGGGAATGAAATGAAAATGGTTATGAGGGCTCTGCTGGCTACGGCGGTCGCCACATTCACGCTGGCTGGTCAGGCGCATGCCGACTCCGCGCTCGACACGATCATCAAGAACAAAAAGCTGCGTTGTGGCATCATGCTGGACAGTCCGCCTGCCGGCTTCCGCGACTCGAACAACGAGCCCGACGGGTATGACGTGACGTACTGCAAGGACATGGCAAAGGCGCTTGGCGCAGAGCCGGAAATCATCGAGACGCCTTCGCCGGATCGTATCCCGGCGCTGGTTTCGAACCGCATCGACGTCCTTATCGCCTCGACTACGCCGACCCCGGCACGTGCGCTGACCGTGGCGTTCACCCAGCCATACACCAACAACGTCATGGCAGTCGTGACCCGCAAGGACACCGGCATCGCCAAATACTCTGACCTGGCATCCAAGAAGCTTGGTGGTGTCGTTGGCACCACGCCTGAGCAACTCTTCAAGGATGAGCTGGGCAAGGGCTGGGAGGGTACGGGTGCGACCTACACCGGCTTTGCGAGCGATGCGGAAACCTTCCTGGCTCTGCAGCAGGGCAAGATCGACGCCATCGTGATCAATGTCGCCGTCTTCAACTCGCTATCGCAAAGTGGTCAGTTCCCAGAGTTCGTGATGGCCGGACTTGCCCCTCTCGCCGACTTCGGATCGATTGCCCTCAAACGTGACGACCAACAATTCCTGAACTGGGCGCGGGTTTTCGTGTTCACTCAGGTTTCGAACGGGCGTTGGGCCGAGGTGTACCACAAGTACTACGGCAATGGTCCGCTGCCGCCGCTGACAGCTGAAGGCATTAACTTCTAAGCATAGAGCTTATGCCGGCAGGAAAACCCTGCCGGCATGAGCATGGGATGATTGGCATGAACGGCTATCAGTTCTACTGGTCCATAGTCTGGGATTCACTGCCCCTGCTGCTGGCCGGAGCCTGGGTGACGATCCAGATCACCATTCTCGCCTTCATTATCGGCACGCTCATTGCGATGCCCATGGCTGTCGCGCGCCAGCAGGGCGAGGGATGGGCCTACCGGTTTTCGACCTGGTGGGTGGAGCTGTCGCGCAACACGCCTGCTGTCTTTCAGCTCTATCTATTTTATTTCGGGCTGGGCGCCTTCCACATCAACATCCCCAGCTACGCCGCCGTCCTCATCTCCGTTTCCTTCAACAACGCCGGATACATGACAGAAATCTTCAGGGGTGGTCTCAACGCCATCCCGCGACAGCAGCTGTCGGCTTCGCGCTCACTCGGCATGACCAGCCCGCAGAGCTTCATCCATGTGATCTTTCCACAGATGTTCAAGGTGATCTTCCTCGCCTATGTCACTCAAGGCATCTGGGGAATGCTGAACACCTCGCTTGGCATGCTGGTCGGACTGCAGGAGCTCTCGGGCGCCACGCAGTACGCGCAGTCCGCATCCTTCCGGACATTCGAGTTCTTTCTGGTCACGGCGCTGATCTATTACCTCATCGCCAAAGGGCTGCAGTTCTCGTCCCACCTGGCCTTCCGCCTCATATACAGGAGCTAGGCGTGCAGTTTCAGTTCGCAAACCAAGGCCTCGCCTGGTCGGATGCTTATTTCCTGGCTCAGGGGCTGCTCAACACCGTCAGGCTGGCCGCCGCAGCAACCCTTGTCGGCACCCTTGCCGGGATCGTCCTTGGCTGGTTGCGCACCGTGTCAATGACCGTGAGGATCGCCACGGCCCCCTTCATCGACATCCTGCGCAGCGTGCCGATGATCATCCAGCTGATACTCGCCAACAGCCTTCTATCGATCCTGGGCTTCGGCACTTCACCCTTTTGGTTCGGTACCGTCGCACTTGGTGCCTGGATGTCGGCAGTAACTGCCGAGGTGGTCCGGGCGAGCCTGCTCTCAGTCCCGGTTCAATACCGCAAGAGCGCTCGCTCGCTCGGCATGAACGGCTACCAGGAGCTCTTGTACATATCCATGCCCCTGGCATTCAGGACGGGTCTGGCTCCGTGGATCGGGCTCGTCCTCAGCCTGATCAAGGACAGCGCTCTCGCAGGCGTGGTCGGCTACATCGAATATATGCGTTCCACCCAGATACTCATCACCAGGACACATGAGACCTGGCTGCTGCTGATGGGTGCGGGGCTTTTCTATTTCCTTATCTGCTATCCTGTTTCCCGGTACAGCCGGCACCTCGAAAGAAAGGTCCGCGTATGATCCGCATCAGCAACGTCCAGAAGGCCTTCGGATCGGTGATCGTGCTCAAGGGCATCGATCTCACGGTCGAAAAGGGCGAACTCGTCTGCCTCATTGGCGCGAGCGGGTCGGGAAAATCTACGCTCCTGCAATGCATCAACGGGCTCGAACCGATCCAGGGTGGCGAGATCCTCGTAGACGGCATCAGCGTCCACGATCCGAAGACGGATATCAACAAGCTGCGCAGCAAGCTGGGCATCGTCTTCCAGCAGTACAACGCCTTCCCGCACCTCACGGCGCTGGAAAATGTCGCGCTGGCACCCCGGGTGGTCTCAAAGCGAAGCCGCGCTGTGGCGCGCGCACTTGCGCAGAAGCACCTCGAGCATGTGGGGCTGGGCGACAAGGGCGACAGCTTGCCGTCTCAGCTCTCAGGCGGCCAGCAGCAGCGTCTCGCCATCGCCCGAGCGCTTGCAATGGAGCCGAGCTACATGCTCTTCGACGAGGTCACCTCCGCCCTGGATCCCGAACTTGTCGGCGAAGTGCTTGAGACCATGCGCCTCCTGAAGAGCGAAGGCATGACGATGGTGGTTGTCACGCACGACATCAATTTCGCTCGGGAATCGGCGGACCGCGTGGCCTTTCTCTGCCAGGGCGAAGTCTGCGAAATCGGCACGGCCGAAGAGGTGATCGACAATCCCCGCAAAGAACAGACACAGAAGTTCCTGCGGCGCGAGAATCGCAAGCCCCTTGAAATCGTCAGAAGCTCAGTCGCCTAGCGAATTCCATCCAAACGCAGCATCGAAGGGTAACTCATGATCTCGTTCAATCTCACGGGAAAGGCGGCGCTTGTCACCGGGGGCGCGTCGGGCATCGGCCTCGAAACCGCGCGCATGATGGCCAAGGCAGGCGCCAAGGTCGCAATCAACTATCTACCGGCCGACCAGAGGGGCGAGGCTGCTCTCGCTGGGCTCCAAAGAGAGGGGCTCGACGTTATCGGTGCTCCAGGCGATGTCGGCGACGCCGGGCAGGCCAAGGCAATGGTGCTCGAGGCGGTGGCGAAGCTCGGCCGTCTCGATCTGCTTGTCAACAACGCGGGAATACCGGGCGTGAAGGTCCCGGTGCCGATCAACGACCTGGACAGCATAACGGAGGAGCTTTGGGCAAATCTGCTGAACGTCAACCTGATGAGCGTTTTCAGGTGCTCGAAGGCCGCGGCGCCTGCTCTCAAGGTGGCCAAAGGTTCGATCGTGAACACCGCTTCCATCGCCGGCTTCGGCGCCGTGGCCAGCACCATCGCCTATAGCGGCTCCAAGGCCGCGGTCATCAACCTGACGAAGAACCTGGCGCGTGCGCTCGCGCCCGATGTGCGGGTCAACGCGGTGGCGCCCGGCGTCGTCGAAAGTTCGTGGGCGATTGAATGGTCGGTGGAGCGTCGCCAGAGCACCCTCGCCAGCACACCTCTGAAGAAAGTCTGCACCACGGCGGATGTCGCGGAGCTTATCGTCTTCCTGGGTTTCGCCGGCGCGCTGATCACCGGTCAGACGGTGGCGATCGATGGCGGCATCTCGATCTGATCAGCACTGGAGAACGGCATGGAACTCGTGAAGCTAAAGTCCGGCAGCATCCTGGAAGAGAAGGAAGGCTATTCGCGGATCGTCGCCCTCGACACTGGATCTTCATGTCCCTGACCGCAGGACGCGACTACAAGACCCGTGTGATGCCTGAGACGGCCGTCGAGCAGGCAAGGCAAGCGATGAAGAACGTCGAAGGCGCGCTTGAGGCGGTCGGCAGCAGCCTTGCGGATGTTGTGCGGCGACGCATCTTCATTCCGCGCCAGGAAGACGTCCCGGAAGTCATGGCCTATATGGGCGAGAAGTTCCGGGACATCTCTCCGGCAAGCTGCGTCAGCTGTGGTCCGTTGGGCGGACCTGAGTATCTCTTCGAAATAGAGCTCACTGCGTATCGTGGTGCTGGCTCCCTTCCGGCGAAGAACCTGGTGGTCTCGCTCAAACGGCAAGTCAGGCGGGACAGAACGTTTTCCACTTATTCCGTAAGGATAGCTTAGTGGCAGGCTTCTCATTAGATTATCGCATTCGTATATAGTCTACATTCCGAATGCCTGTGCAGCCGATCTCCTGCGGTCGCCTTATGAGGATCCTGATGCGACACGCAAATGAAACAGGCGCCATTCTGGCTCCCATGACGCAGATGGAAAGCACGCAGTTCGCTGCGGAGCAAATCCGGAACGCGATCATTGCCGGGCACTTCAAGCCCGGCGACCGGCTCGTCGAGCAACAGCTTACCGACATGTTGAACGTCTCCCGGCATCCGGTCCGGGAAGCATTGCGCCTGCTTGCTCGCGAGGGGTTCGTCGAGATCAAGCGGAACAAGGGAGCATCTGTCAGGGCGGTGGACGCAGACAGCGTCATCGAAGTCTACAATATCCGGATGGCTCTAGGAAAAATTGCCCTGGACCATCTGCTCGCGGAACCAGGTCGCCTAGCTTCGGTTGACCTCAAGCGTCTCGAAAAATTGGCTGAGAATGCCGTCAAGTTTGCTAACCTCGATAGCCAGGTCGAGACCGTTCGCAACGATCTTGAGTTCCAGCAAGCGATCATTGACGCGACGGGATTGCAGCGGACCATCCGCTACTTTTCCGAGCTGACCGCAGATGTGAGGCGCTTCAACCATCAGTTGGGCGTTGTCTATACAGACCGAAAGGGCGACGCCGAGAAGTATGTCGTCAAGCTACTCGAAAGCTTGCGCGACGGAGATCTCCGCACTGCGCATGAGATCTGGCAAGCCAAGTTCTCGAAGGCTCTCGAGCGCTACCTTTCGCTGATTGCCGACAGTGAATCAGATGGGGCGAGCCGCAACAGCGTGAAGACCGGTCGACCCTCACGTCGGTAGCAAGGGACGGCCTCGCACGAAGCATCTTCGCGCGTTGATTGTCCTCCCGATTTCGGCATCTAGGTCATGATGCGGCTCGGGCTTGATCGCCAACATGCACGCGCTTTTGCTTAAACAATGTTGCACCTGATTTCACTAGCAGAATCGACGCAGACGCGTCATTGTGCAATGAATATTGCGAAAGAGTGCAACATGAAACCGACCGCTGAAGCGCCGCGTGACTATGAAGAGCTCATCCGGCTCATCCACGACCGCTACGACGAAATGAGCAAATCCTACCAGAAGATCGCGGTCTATCTCACCCAGAATCCTAACGACGTTGCTGTCAGGTCGGTGAATGCAATTGGGGATAGCAGCGGAGTGCATGCCTCAAGCTTCGTGCGCTTTGCGCAGGCGCTCGGTTATGAAGGCTTCAAGGACCTCCAGTCTCTCTTTCAGAAGCGCCTGTCGACCGCCGCGCCCGGCTTCGAGGCTCGTATCAAGGCGCTGGAAGGCGAATTGGGAGCGCGAACAGATCGTAGCGAAGTCGGATTCATGCGCGACCTCGTGGTTCGCGACATTGCCTCGCTTCAGGACATGCTGACACAGATACCACCCGAGGATCTGGCCAAGGCAGTGACCCTTCTCGAAAAGGCCGACGCGATCTACCTGATCGGGCAGTTGCGATCGACGCCTGTGGTCGAACTTCTCCGCTATATCTTGACGATGCTGGGCAAACGTTGCGTGCTGCTTGATCCCGGCGGCGGACTTGCTACGCATATGGCGCGCATGATCCGCAAGACCGATGTCTTGTTTGCCGTGTCCTTTCGCTTCTACGCCAATGAAGTGGTCAATGTCGTGGAAGAGGCCGCTCGCAGCGAAGTTCCGATAATTGCTATTTCCGACAGCACGCTGTCTCCGCTAGCCAAGAACGCCAGTGTTCTCTTCGCCGTACCGGAGCATGAATATACCTTTTCCCGTTCGCTTGCCGCCCCAATGTGCCTCGCCCAGGCGCTGACGGTTGCACTCGCGGCGCGACTGCAGAACAACGCTGTCAGTCCGCGCATACCCACCGTCACCGGGCAGTAGCGGTTCCCCGACAACAACCCGGGCGTTCCGCGTCCTTGGCATTCCGGTTGCGAACCAAGCGCGCCAGGTGCACTCGAGCCTGGATGTCGCAATAGAAATTGCGCGTTTCGCACGATGCAAAGATTTCATTGTCGCATCGTTGACACATCGTTCATTGCGGAATATTTATATCTTGCAATTTTCGTTGCAGCCTATCCTTAAACCGGTTCGGGGTGCCCCGTGCCGTCGTGAAGGGGGGGCGAACTGAGTATTCCATGGGAGGAAACTATGAAGCGACTTCTGACCGCATTTCTGACGGCAACCGCTATGGCAAGCGCCTTGGCGGCGGCACATGCTCAAGATGCCAAGAAAGTGTTCTTTTTACTGCCGAATACCACGACAATTCGCTTCACAAGCCGGGACGCGCCGTTCTTTGTCGCGGCAATGAAGGAGAAGGCGCCGAACGCTCAGGTGACCGTGCAGAATGGCGAGGGGGATCCGGCGCGGCAGCAGCGGCTGGTCGAAGACGCCATCACCCAAGGCGCCAGCGTGATCGTGCTCGCGGCGACGGACGCAAACCTCGCCGCTGGCAGTCTTAAGGCGGCAGCTGATGCGAAGGTGCCGGTGGTCCTTTATGATCACGACGCGGTCGGCGGCAAGGCCGAAGCGCACGTCGTCTTCGACTCATTGTCAGTTGGCCAAGCCCAAGGCAAGCGCGCCGCCGAGCTGATCAGCGCAATGAAGAAGTCGCCGGTCAAGGTTGCGCGCGTGAAGGGTAATGAGGGCGAATACGGTACAGGCCAGTATGAAAAGGGCCAGAACGAATTCCTTCAGCCGTTGATCGATTCCGGCAAGGTGAAGGTCGTCTGCGAGCAGTACACGCAGAACTGGGATCCGGCGCTGGCTCAATCTTTCGCCGAAGACTGCCTGACCCGCAATGGCGGTGATGTCGATGTCTTCCTCGGCATGAATGACGGTACCACCGGAGGCTCGGTTGCCGCTCTGATCAGCCAGGGGGCCAAGCCTGGCGACAGGCTGGTGACCGGCGGACAGGACGCGACCGTTGAAGCGTTGCGGTACGTCGCACAGGGATGGCAGGACAACTCCGTGCTCAAGGATCTCAAGGTTGAAGCGACCTATGCGGCGGACGTCGTGGCTTCGATCCTGGATGGCAAAGGAGTGCCAAAGGATCTGATCAACGGCAAAGTGAACAACAAGTTCATGGATGTGCCGGCTGTCTTCCTGCCGGTGAAGAACATCACCTTGGATAATCTCTCGGACGTCGTCACCGCCGGCGTCTGGACCTGGCCAGAAATCTGCAAGGGCATCGAAGACACCGAAGTCTGCAAGAAGAACAACAAATAGCGAGATCGACCGAAGGACAGCGGCGCTCGCTGTCCTTCGGTCACCTGATGGGAGGAGCCTGATGGTCAAAGCGGCAGCAACCCGCGGCGGCGCCGATGTTCGTGCGGCGCATAAATCCACGCCGCTAATTTCGATGCGCAATATCCGTAAGTCGTTCGGGTCGGTCCATGCTCTTCAGGGGGCTTCGGTGGACGTCCACGCCGGCGAGGTGGTCGCCCTGGTCGGCGACAACGGCGCCGGCAAGTCCACGCTCGTCAAGATCATGGCGGGCGTCTTCGGCTTCGACTCTGGAGAGTACACCATCGAAGGCCAACCGGCGAAAATCGGCAATCCTGCCGACGCCACTGCCCTTGGGATCCAGACCGTCTATCAGGATCTAGCGCTCTGCAACAATCTGGACGCCGTGCAGAACCTGTTTCTCGGGCGCGAGCTGACCGGTCCGACATGGTTCGGCCGACGGATCCGGCGTGCCGAGTGCGAAGTTCGTGCCCGCGAGGTGCTGACGCGCATGCGACTCGGCCAGCTGTCACTGACGCGTCCTGTCGGAGCAATGTCTGGCGGCCAGCGACAGAACATAGCCATCGCACGTTCCATTCTGTGGACGCCGAAGGTCGTCATATTCGACGAGCCGACAGCCGCACTCAGCCACTCCGCAGCCGAACAGGTCTCGGCCCTGGTCCGCACGTTGGCCGACGAAGGGCTCGGCATAGTCGTGGTTAGCCACGACATCCACAATTTCGTCGTCAACGCCACCGACCGCATAGAGGTCATGCGCCTGGGCGCGAACGTCGCGAGTTTTAAATCGAGTGAAGTGACAGGCGAGCAAGTGGTCAACGCGATGGTCGGTGGCAACGAGGCAGTCAACCTCGCTGGCTGAGCCCCGCGGGGCGAAAAGTATCAGAAGGATACGTCAAGAATGGCAAACTCGGCCGCCGCTTCCGGTGACGTCAAACGCCGCACCATCGGCGAAGTGCTCAACAGCGACATGCGTGCGCTGCCCGTCATAATCGGGCTGGTGGCGCTGTGGGTGTTCTTCGCGCTCCAGAGCAATGTCTTCCTGACACCGCAGAACCTGTCGAACCTGCTCGTCCAGAGCACGGTTGTGGGCATCATGGCGATCGGTCTGATGTTCGTGCTGCTGGTCAAGGAAATAGACTTGTCGGTCGCAGCGATCAACGGCGTGACATCGGTCCTGATGGCCAAGCTGGTTGTCGACTACGGCGTTTCGCCCTGGCTGGCGGTGACGGTCGCAATCGTAATGGGTGCTGCTATCGGCAGCTTTTCGGCGCGCTGGGTCACGTTTGTCGGCGTACCGTCCTTCGTGGTGACGCTGGGGCTCGGACTGGCTCTCAATGGCTTGCAACTCGTGCTTTTGCCTCCGACCGCCCGCTACGGTTTGATGGGAACCGGTATCGACAAGATTGCAGAGACTAAGATTTCGGGGATCACGTCATGGAGCGCGCTGGCGATTGGGCTCGTCGCGTTTGCCGCTCTGGTCCTGTCGGGCATTGCCCGCAGAAAGCGCGCCGGTCTGGAAGCTTCCCTGTTCAGCCGATTTGTGCTGCCGCTCGGCGCGGCCGCGATTTTTGGCGCCATCGTCGTGATGATCCTCAACGCACATCAGGGCATACCAGTTGTGGTTTTGATCTTTGCAATCCTGCTCGGGATAGGCGGGTATATCCTCAAGGAAACCCGGTTCGGCCTCTATCTTTATGCGGTCGGCAACAATGACGAGGCTGCGCGACGGGCCGGCGTCAAGGTTGCGCGCATCAAGATGGCGGCCTTCGCTATTGCCGGCGCTATCGCTGCGCTGGCTGGCGTACTGGGCGCGTCGCGGGCACTAGGCGTTGGCGTCTTCTCCGGTGGCGGAGTAGGGGGCGGCACGCTGCTGCTGGAATCAATTGCCGCCACCGTCATCGGCGGCGTCAGCCTGTTCGGCGGCCGCGGCTCCATTCACGCGGCCCTGTTGGGCGCGCTTGTTATCGGAACAGTCCAGAACGGGCTCAACCTGATGGGCGTCGAGAACTACGTTCGCCTCATCGTGACGGGACTGCTTCTCGTGCTGGCGGTATCGATCGACAAGCTGATCGAAAAGGCCATGGGTCAGCAGAATTTCTGATTTGCTTCAAACCCACTCTGAACGACCGAATTCGATACCTTGGCGGTCGTTCAGTTTCGAAGGTTCGATGACGCGATCTGACCCGAAGCAGACTCGCAGGTGAAGCAGGGCATAGCCGCTCCGCGCCCAAATATAGCCGTTGAGGTCCGTTTGTGCGTCACCTGAAAGCGACATCCTATCGGGTCGCAGGACGCCCGCGCCAGTAGCTGACATCTGCGTCAGATATTCTCCGGCGTGACGATTTCAAAAGGTATGGATCGCTGAAGGGTGGCAAATGGTGCTTGCGGTCCAATGACATCGATCATCGTTTGGACAAGAAGGGCCGAGGTCGATTCGAGCGGGTGGCAAAGAGCTGCAGTGATCAGGCCCTCAGACAGTCCCTTTCGAGTTTCGGGTCCAATGTCACGGCATACTACTTTGATACCCGACCGCCGCTCAGGAGACACCTCCCTCAAGGCACGAAGTACACCAGTTATTCCGCCGCCGACGATCAGAATTCCGACAAGATCGTCAGTCGATTTCAGAAGCTCAGTCACCATTCGATAGGCCTCACTGGCTTCCTCGTGGGTCGGACGGCTTTCCTCTACCGCTAGCCGTGGAGCGTGCTCGCGCAAATAGGAACGGAAACTGGCGTCTGACACATCCTGGCATTGATACCGGTGGTTGCCTATGAAAACCGCTATACGACCCGGTCCGTGAGTGGTTTGGGTAATCAGGAAGGCTGCAGTGCGCCCCAGCTTCCAGTTGTCGGTGCCTACATATGCGGCCCTTTCCGGCGCGGACTGATCCGTGATGTAGGAGACAACCGGTTTGCCCATCTCGTTCAGCGAACGGATGGCCTGGCCAATGATGGGATGATCTGCCGCGACCACCGCAACGGCGTCGCATGAATCGCCCAGCGCAATCAGACCGCTCGCGATTGTCTCCGGCGTCAGCAGATCCACGAAGTCGACTATTGGATCGATGACCTCGTCGCGACGCTCGCGACAGGCGGCAATAATCTTCTTCCCGAACAATTGGTAGAGATCACGGGTCGACTGCTGAAGCAGGAAGCCCAATCGGTAGTGTGGAGATATTTTACGAGCCCGATCATCAATGGCTCCGATTCCGTAAAACCCAATTTCCTCCGCTGCGCTTTGTACTCGTTGGACGGTCTTCGGGCGTACTGAAACGGTGCCACTTAGAATTCGATTCACGGTCGCCACCGAAACGCCTGCCGCAGTAGCGAGATCGTGGATTGTCGGTCGCCTCATGAGCTCCATCCCATCTATATCATCATGACTGATATTAAATGATACAAATGTCGCTTTGATACTATTTTCGCCTTCTAGAAATATCAAGCCTCCGATATGAATGCCACCCATTGAGGGCCGATGTTTGGACGAGCCCAGTTGGGAATAGCTCCGCAGGGAGGCGCTGTTACGATGGATGACCTTCAGTATGGAACGCGCGATAAACGCGGTAACTGGGCTCCGCATCGCCGGGCCGAGCCGGCGCCAATCTGGCATCATCCGTTCAATGCAAAGAAGGTGGTGGCGTGGATTCCTGAATTTCTCTGGCCGTGGAACGCCTTTCATATTGCCACGTCGATTATTTGGGTGAACTTCCTTATCCCAAGCTGGCAGAGCCTCGCGACCTTCTCAGTTCTCAACTACTTCTGGCTATACGGCCTAAACGCCGCCGGCATATTCCTTTTCTATGGCTTCTTCGAGCTGCGCTATTACTTCCAGCGGAAGCAACAGAACCGCTTCAAATATAATCCAAAATTCCCTTCGGACGCGCCGTCTGACGTGTTTTGGTTTCAAAGCCAGAACATCGACAATTTCACCCGCTCGTTTTTCGTCACGATACCACTATGGACAGTGGTCGAGATCGTGATGCTGTGGGTCTATGCAAACAGCTGGGCGGTCTGGCTGCCATGGACGACGAATTGGCTTTACCTCTCGTTCCTGGTGCTTATCGCGCCGGCCGTGCATGAGGTCTATTTCTTCTTCCTTCACCGGGCGATCCATTGGCCGCCGCTCTACAAATGGGTGCATTCGGTCCACCATAACTCGATCAATCCAAGTCCCTGGTCGTCGCTGTCGATGCACCCAGGCGAAGGCTTCCTCTATCATGCTGAAGCCTGGCTGCACCTGTTGATCCTTTCTAATCCGGTCTGCGCCTACTTCACGCTGCACGGAGCGGGATTTGGAGCGGTGAACGGCCACCTCGGCTTCGAGACATTCGAAATCACCGACAAGGTTAAACTCGATAGCCATTCGTACGTGCACTACCTACACCACAAGTATTTCGAGGTGAACTACGGCGGTGATGGGCTGGTACCCCTCGATAAGCTGTTCGGCACTTGGCACGACGGCAGCAAAGAAGCCGATGAGGTCATGAAGGCCCGCTTCCGCAAGAAGAAGGAAAAAATGCGTGGCCAGCAGGAAGGCCGCAGCGATCCCACGTCTGGAATGCCGGCGGAATAACGATCCAAACGCTGTTTCGACTGCGCCTGAGAGGAGTGGGCCCGGGACAGCAAGACTTTTTTGTTGAGACCCCACGGGGTAAATTGGGAGGAAGATTATGAAGCTTTTCAAGACACTCGTGTCGACAGCGGTGCTGATTGGATTCAGCGCCGGCGCGACGCTCGCTGCCAATATCTTCGTGGTTGGCGGCAAGCCGGACGATCCGTTTTGGTCGATCGTAAAGCGCGGTGCTGAAGACGCTGGCAAGGTCGTCGAGGCCCAAGGTGGCAAGGTCACCTGGCTCGGGCCGCAGAACTATGACAATCTGGGCGTGGACGCCGCCGAATTGATCCGTCAGGCCATCGATCAGAAGGCCGACGCCATCGTCGGCCCGGACTGGGTGCCGGAAGCGATGGACCCGGCGTTCAAGGCAGTGAGGGATGCTGGCATTCCCCTGATCATCTACAACGCCGGCGGGCTGAAAGCGGCCGATCGTCTTGGCGCCATGAACTATGTCGGCTCAGACGACTACAAAGGCGGTGTCGCGGCTGGCGAGTACCTCACCAAGGCCGGCAACAAGAAGGGCGTCTGCATCAACACGCTGCCCGGCGCCGCCAATATTGAGGCCTTCTGCGGCGGCTTCAAGGAGGGGATGAAGAACGGCGGTGGCGAAGCCGACGTCCTGCCATTGCCCGCTACATCCTTCGGCTCGGCAACGGCCGTCGCCCAGGCGGTCAAAGCCTATCTGCTGCAGCACCAGGACGTGAATGCCGTCTTTACCATCGGCAACGTTGACGCCAACTCGGCCATGAACGGCCTTACCCAGGCCGGCAAGGTTGGGAAAGTGCAACTCTGCGGCATGAACTTTGACGAAACCATCCTGAACAACATCAAGGATGGCAAGCAAGCCTGCGCGATCGACCAGCAAGGCTACCTGCAGGGATACCTAGCTGTAGCGATCCTGAACGGCCACGTCAATTACGGCTTGGCGGTGCCCACCCGCGAAATCCTTACGGGACCAGGCATCATCGACAAGACAAACGTCGACGCCACCATCGCCGGTGTGAAAGCAGGGGCGCGATAATCCTCCCGCCTGGGCCGCCCTCGCTTTACAGCGGGCGGCCCTTTTTCCCTCTCTCTGCGGCGGCCACATCGCGGCCGGCCGCGTGATCGCGGATTACCCTAATGGCACATCCCGTGACGTCCACATTAACCCCGGCGCCTCACCGCACGCGGTCCGGACTAGCCCTCGGCCGGCTGGCGCGTCGACCAGAGGCGGGCTCGTTCCTCGGGCTGGTCGCAGTTCTGCTTTTCTTTGGCCTGTTCGGCGGAAGTGCCTTCACGTCGGCAGCCGGCACGGCCAGCTGGTTGAACATCGCGTCTGAGATCGGGATCATCGCGCTGCCGATAGGGTTGCTGATGATCGCCGGGGAACTCGACATCTCGGTCGGTGCCGTGATCCCCGCGGCGTCTCTCACCGCTGCCATCGTCTCGGGTCACTATGGGTTGCCCGACTGGCTTGGCATAACGGCCGCGCTTGGTCTCGGCCTCGCTGTCGGCTTTCTCAACGGGCTGTTCGTGACGAGAACCACCATCCCGTCGCTCACAATAACCATTGGCACCATGTTCCTCACGATGGGTCTGACGCTAGGTCTCACCGTCAAGATCGCCGGCAGCACCGGCGTCTCGCTCGTGCCGGACCCGCTCACCAAGGTAATCTTCGGCGACTATCTCGGCGGCATGTTTCAAGTCACGATCCTATGGTGGGTGGTGTTCGTGATTGGCTTGTTCTGGCTATTGCACATCTCCCCGATAGGCAACTGGATCTATGCACTCGGCGGTGACAAGGAGAGCGCGCGTAATGTCGGCATTCCGACCAAACGGCTGACCATTGGTCTGTTCATGCTGTCCGGCTTCAGCGCCGCTTTCGTTGGGGTCAGCGAGGTGATGGTTTACCAGAGTGCGCAGGTTCTGGCCGGTCAGTCCTTCATCTTCAATTCCATCATGTGTGTGGTCATTGGGGGCGTTCTGCTCACGGGCGGCTTCGGCTCGATCGTTGGCATCGTGTTTGGCACGATTACCTTCTCGATCGTGAACCAGGGCATCTACTTCACGAGCATGGATCCCAACATCGGTAGCGTCATAATTGGCGCGCTTCTTTTGATCGCGGTGCTGACCAACGACACCTTCCGGCAGCTGGCGCTCAGCTATTCGTCGAAGAAGGGGCCGCAGTCATGATGGACGCAATCAAATCGGTGCTGCGCCGTCCCGAAGCCGGCTCGATCCTCAGTCTTATCGGCGTCGTGCTGTTCTTCGTTCTGTTCGGCGGCGCCAGTTTGGGCACGCTCGTTGGTGCAGCGAGTTGGGTCAATTTCGCGGCCAATCTGGGCATTGTCGCCATTCCAGTCGGGCTGCTGATGATCTCAGGCGAACTCGACATCTCCATCGGCGCTTTGATCCCCGCGGGTTCCATGACAACCGCCATACTCACCGGCTATTACGGACTGCCCATTGGGGTGGGAATTGCTGGGGCGCTGACAGTCGGCGTGGCGGTCGGCCTGGTCAACGGCCTGCTGACGATCCGCACCTCCGTGCCCTCGCTAATCATTACTCTGGCCACGCTGGTCGCCATGCAGGGGGTGGTGCTCAGTGCTTCGGTGCTTCTGACCGGGACTGCCAGCGTTGCCCTGACCGCGCCGGGCTGGGCCAAATTCCTGTTCGGCCAGTTGATCGGTGGCAGTCACCAGGTCATCATCATCTGGTGGATCGCATTCGCCGTGATCATCGGCTTCGTTCTGCACAAGACCCGTTACGGCAACTGGCTGTTTGCAATGGGCGGCGATCGTGTCAGCGCCCGCAACGCCGGAATTCCGACAGACCGCATGACCATTGCGCTGTTGTGTTGTCCGCAGTCAGCGCCACCTTTGTTGGCATCTGCCAGGCGATCCTGTTCAATTCCGCCCAAGTCTCCGGCGGCATGAACTTCATCTTCAACGCCATCGTGTCCGTGGTGGTGGGCGGCGTATTGCTGACCGGCGGTTTCGGGTCGGTTGTTGGTATCTTCGTCGGCACCATCACCTTCGCCATAGTCAGCCAGGGCATCTACTTCACCCAGATCGACCGAAACTGGTCGAACCTGATCATCGGTGTGATGCTCTTGGTGGCCGTGCTGATGAACCAGTCGTTCCGCGATTTGGCTTTGTACTTCAGACCGCGGGGTAAGCGAAGCCTGCCGCGGGAGCCAGCAAACCCATGAGAAACGAGTTGTTACAGCAGCCGGGCCCTGAACTCGTTTCCGTCAACGGGCATCGAGCTTCGATGAATACCCTGGCCGATCAACCGCATCAGCCAAGCCGGTTCGCAGATGAAGAGGTGCGCACGCCATGAACGACAAACCTGCCATTCTCGAGCTGAAAAGCCTCAACAAATCCTTCGGGCCGATCGATGTCCTGCACGATATTTCGCTGAGGGTGCGCGCCGGCGAAGTGCTTTGCCTTCTCGGCGACAATGGCGCCGGCAAGTCCACCCTCATCAAAACCCTGGCCGGGGTCCACAAACCAACCAGCGGCCAGATACTGATGGATGGTCAGCCGGTGACCTTTACTGGGCCGAGTGATGCGCAGGGACGGGGCATCGCCACGGTGCACCAGTTCGGCGGCACGTTTCCGCTGATGAGCATCGGGCGGTCCTTTTTCGTCGGCGTCGAGCCGACCAAAGGTTGGGGACCGTTCAAGATCTACGACCGCAAGCGCGCCAACGAGATCGCGGTGAAAGCGGTCCGGGATTTCGGAATTACCCGCATTGATGACGGTGACCGCCTAGTCGGCGGCCTGTCGGGCGGAGAGCGCCAGTCGCTTGCCATTGCCCGCGCTGTGTATTTTGGAGCGCGCGTGCTGATCCTGGATGAGCCGACCGCGGCGCTCGGCGTCAAGCAGGCCTCCCACGTGCTGCGTATCGTCAATGAGTCCAAGAAGCGTGGCTTGGCGGTGGTCTTCATCACCCATCAGGTCATGCACGCCATGACTGTCGGCGACCATTTCGCGGTGCTGATCCGCGGCGCCATCGCCGATGATTTCCGCAAGGGCCAAAGGTCCCGCGAGGAGATCACGGATCTGATGGCTGGCGGCGAGACCATGGCCGGCCTGGAAGCCCAGGTCGAAGGTTACATGGCCGAGCATGAAGGCCATCCGCCGTCCTTCCAGGTGCTGGAGGGATCAGCCGCTCCGTAGACCCTTCCCTGGAGCCCCGGCAAGTCGGCTGCGCATCACGGCGCGCCGCTGCCCGGTAAATTAGAAACGCAAAGAATAGGACTAAGATGACAATCCGCATTGCGGTGATCGGCGCCGGCCTGATGGGCGCAGATCATGCCAAGATAGTCGCCGAGGAGCTTCCAGGCGCAAAGCTCCAATTGATCTGCGACATGGATCAGCAGCGCGCTCGCCTGGTCGCCGATGCATGTGGTGCCGTCGACATTGCCACCGACCCCAACGGCGCCATCGCGCGGCACGACGTGGACGCCGTGATCATTGCGAGCCCCGATTTCACGCATGCACCTCTCTCGATGGCCTGTATTGCCATGGGCAAGCGCGTTCTGTGCGAAAAGCCCCTTTCACAATCGTCCGCTGACTGCATCGCCGTGATGGAAACCGAACAGAAGGCAGGGGCGAAATTCGTCCAGCTCGGCTTCATGCGGCGTTACGACCGCTCCTATCAGGAAATGAAGCAAGCGCTCGATAATGGTCATCTCGGCCGGGCGCTGATGATGCACAATTTTCACCGCAATGTTGAGACACCTGCGGCCGATTTTACCGGCGCTATGGCCATCACGAATTCGGCACCGCACGAATTCGACGTCGTGCGTTACGTGCTCGGGACAGAATATGCCTCTATTTCCGCGTTCCAGCCGCGCCGCTCGGACGCGCGTGTCGCACCTGTCGTCATGGTGCTGGAGACGGTGGACGGGCAGCTCGTCAATATCGAGATCAACAACAACGCCGCCTACGGCTATGACGTCCGCGCCGAACTGATCGGCGAGCGCGGAGCGGTGGCGACGAACAACATTGCCTACACCCACAGGGAGTCGGCGCTTGCCCAAAGCACAAGCTACGACGCCGACTGGCGGACCAGGTACTATGATGCCTATCGCCGCCAGAACCGCGACTTCCTTCGCTTTGTCATGACCGGTGAGTTCCCCACGACCGCCTCGGATTGCTGGGACGGCTATTGCGCCGCAATCGTTGCCGAGGCTGGCGTGAGTGCGTTGAAGGAAGCCCGTCGTACGCCTGTGCAGATGATTGCAAAGCCGGAGTTCTACGCGTGAAGCTGGGTTTCGTTTCAGACAGTCTCGGCAATCTGCCGTTCGACGCGGTGCTTAATCATGCCCAGCGCATGGGGGTATCCGGCATCGAAGTAAACGCCTGCGGCTGGTCGACCGCCCCGCATTTCCGGCTTTCGTCCATGCTGGGTAACAGGGAAGCGCAGAAGCGGTTTGCTGCAGCCTTCGAGGAACGCGGCCTGGAGATCATCAGCCTCAACGCAAACGGCAATCCGCTGCACCCGACCGATCCGGCCCAAGGCCAAGGATTGAAAGACACGATCCGCGTCGCCGGAGAGATGGGCATTCGCACCGTCTGCACCATGAGCGGTCTGCCGGCTGGCAGCGCTGGCGACAGCATGCCGAACTGGGTCGTCTCGTCTTGGCCGCCGGAAACGCAGACCATCCTTAGATATCAATGGGAAGATAAGCTGATACCCTTCTGGACCGAGATCGCGGCGCTGGCGAAGGAAAACGGTGTCGATCGCATCGCGCTCGAACTCCACGGCAATCAGTGCGTATACAACGTGCCCTCGCTCCTGAAACTGCGGGAAGCGGTCGGACCTGTCCTAGGCGCCAATCTCGACCCCTCGCACCTGTTCTGGATGGGCGCTGATCCTCTCGCTGCCGCCGACGCGCTAGGCGAGGCCGTCTATCACGTTCACGCCAAGGATACGATGCTCAACCGGCCGATTCAGGCAACGACCTCGCTGCTTGAGAATGGGAGCCTGATGAACATTCCGGCACGGTCCTGGAGCTACATTACACTTGGGTTCGGGCACGGCGAGGAGTGGTGGCGGCAGTTCTGCTACCGACTCAAGATGGCTGGCTATGACGGCTGGCTTTCCATCGAGCACGAAGACGTCCTTCTGAATTCGCTGGAGGGACTCGAGAAGTCCGTCGCGCTGCTCCAGGGCGTGATGCCGTCCGCTCCCGCAGACTTCAAACCGCAAGATATCTGAGGAGAGAATCAATGCCCTGGGTTGACGCTTGTGCCGCTGATGAAATCGAAGCCGAGGAAGCTAAACGCTTCGAGAATGGCGACCGTACCTTCGCAATCTTCCGCAACGACGCGGACGAATTCTATTGTACAGACGGGCTTTGCACGCATGAGAAGATCCACCTTGCCGACGGTCTTGTCATGGGGAATACGGTGGAGTGCCCCAAGCATGCTTCCGTTTTCGACTTCACGACCGGCGAAGTAGAGACGCCACCGGCGTGCGAGAACCTCAAGACTTACAAGACAAAGGTCGAGGACGGCCGCGTGTATATCGAGGTCTGACATGTCCGATACCTTTACGCTTGCGGCATGCGCCGAGATGCTCTGGCGCGACCGGCCGATGGAATGGCGCGTCAAGCGCCTCACCGAAATAGGCTTCCAGGTCGGCCTCTGGAACTGGCCCGATCACGACCTCGCAATGCTGGAGAAATCCGGCGCGATCTTCTCGATCATGAACGGCTATCTGCGCGGCAGGCTTGCCGACGACGAGGGTGCCGCCGAACTGTTGAAGACAGCAAAGGAGACGGCGGCGGTTGGCAAGCGCCTCGGCGTCGCGCGGCTCAATTTGCACGGCACCGGGCTCGGCGATGGCGGCATGCCGGTCACGCCTTGCGAAACGATAACCGGCGCGATGTGGCTGAAGGCGCGCGAGACGCTGAACCGTATCGCGGATCTAGCCGAGGCCGAGGGAGTGACCTTCACGCTGGAGAATCTGAACCTTCCGGTCGACCATCCCGGCGTGCCGTTTGGGCGCGCCGAAGACACACTTGCGCTGGTGTCGAGCGTCAACCGACCGGGCCTGCGCCTCAATCTCGATCTCTACCATGCGCAGATCGGCAAAGGGAATCTGATCGCGCTCTGTCGCGCCTGTCTGCCTTGGATCGGCGAGGTCCAGGTGGCCGACGTTCCCGGACGCATGGAGCCCGGCACCGGCGAGATCAATTACCGGGGCATCGCCCGCGCGCTTAAAGACATGGGCTACCGCGGGCCGGTTGGGATGGAGGCGTTTGCCTCCGGTGATCCCGAGGCGGCGCTACTAGCCTTCCGCGAAGCTTTCACCGTCTGAGGAACAAGAATGGTCACCAAGAACACCCGGCCCACCGTCGCAGACATTCGCGCCATGAAGGCGCGCGGCGAGAAGATCTCGATGCTTTATGTCACCACGGAAGAAGAGGCCGCGGCCGCGAACGCGGCGGGGATCCAGATGCTGTCGATCGAGGGGCGCTTTTTCAGTCCTCAAATGCGTGAGGCGGCTGGGCGCTGCTTCGTCCAGGTCGGTCTGCCGTATGGTGGCTGGGGAACCTTTGAGGGCCGACCTCTCGCAACTGCCGAGGACTATCTGCGAGCAGCTTTCCACTTCGCAGCGATGGGAGGTGACTGCTTCTATTGCGCTGCCTCCTATGACATCCAGAAGACATTATGCGATAATCACGTGCCAATCGTCGCACATGTCGGCCTCATTCCTTCCTACATCACCTGGACAGGCTTTCGGGCGGTGGGCAAGACCGGGCAGGAAGCCCTGAAAGTCTGGCAGCAGGTGAAGCAGCTTGAGGCCATCGGCTGCTTCGGCGCCGAGCTTGAAGTTGTCCCTGACAAAGTCGGTGCATTCATCTCGAAGAACACTTCGATGATCATGCTCGGCATGGGGGCCGGGCCGGGAGCCGATGCGCAATATCTGTTCGCCGAGGACGTGCTTGGCCATACCGATGGCCATAAGCCGCGCCATGCCAAGACCTATCGCAATTTCGCGGCCGAGTATGCGCGGCTCCAACAGGAGCGGATTGCGGCGTTCAAGGAATTCGTCGCCGACGTCGGTTCGGGAGCCTACCCGCAGCCGCAGCACAATGTTGCGATCGCGGAGGCGGAATACCGCCAATTCCTGGAGCAGGCGAAAGCCTAAACCAGATCCAGAGACATCCTTCAAATGGGGAGGGACGGGCTCGTCCCCCATCAGCGGGCAAGCGCGTTCAAAACTTTCTCGCTGATCTAAAGATCAACCAGACACACAGCAAAGCTAGAGGACAACTATGCTCAAAGTCGGCCTTCTCGGTGCCGGACGTATCGCCGGCGTTCACGCGACGGCTATCTCGTCGCATCCCGACAGCACGCTCGTCGCGGTGTCGGACATCAATGCCGCAGCCGCGGAAAAGCTCGCTTCCCAGTATGATGCCGAGGCTCGGACCACTGACGCCATACTCAACGATGTCTCGATCGACGCGGTGCTAATCGCAACTTCGACCGATACTCACTCCGACCTGATCGAGCGGGCGACTGTCGCCGGCAAGGCCGTGCTTTGCGAGAAGCCTGTGGATCTGAGCCTTGCCCGCGCACACGCTTGCCAGAAAGTTGCCGCCGGAACTGGCCGCCCGGTGATGATAGGATTCAACCGCCGCTTCGATCCGAACTTTGCATCTCTGAAGGCGGCCGCTGACAGAGGTGAGATCGGCAAGTCCGAACTCCTGTCGATTACGTCCTTCGACCCGGCGCCGCCTCCGGTTGCCTACATCAAGGTATCTGGTGGCCTGTTCCGGGACATGATGATCCACGATTTCGACATGGCGAATTTCATCATGGGAACTGCTCCCGTAGCGGTCACGTCGGTGGCATCCTCTATCGTCGATCCGGAGATCGGGGCAGCCGGAGACGTCGACACGGCTGTCGTCACGTTGACCTACGCGGACGGCCGGATCGCGGTCATCAAAAACTCCCGCCGCGCTGTCTACGGCTATGATCAGCGCGTGGAACTTCTGGGGTCCGAAGGGCTACTGCAGGCGCAGAACATGCTGGAAAACACGGTGGTGAAGTCCACCACCTCTGGCGTGACGGGGGCCAAGCCGACCTACTTCTTCCTGGAGCGCTACATGCCGTCCTATGCCGCCGAATGGGCCGGTTTTGTCGAGGCAGTCAATGGTGGCAAGGCGGTTCCCGTCACCCTAGACGACGGCATTGCCGCGCTGGCGATGGCAGAGGCAGCAACGGTGTCGGCGAAGACCGGTGCCCCCGTCAGTCTAGCGAGCGTTCTGGGCTGAGCCGGCGGATCACCAAACGTCGGGACTCTTGCCGGATCAGAAAGCATGGGCCCTCCGGCTTCGTCATTCGGAACCGGTGCAGGCAGTATCTAGCGTTTTGGAAAACAGGATTTGCCATGGAAAGTCCACGTCCTGAAATGATCATCGACGGGAAGGCCGCTGCGGCCGTTCTGGCGGGCAAGGTCACCGCTGATGTTGCGACACTCAGAGCGAAGACCGGCCTGGTGCCTGGTCTGGCGGCCGTACTGGTGGGTGACGATCCGGCCAGCGCCGTCTATGTCTCCTCAAAGCATCGCCAGACTGTTGCCGCGGGGATGGCTTCCTTCGAGCACCGGCTGCCCGTGCGGACCACCGAAGATGACCTCCTCGGGTTGATTGAGAAGCTGAACGGCGATCCCGCAGTGCACGGCATCCTCGTGCAACTCCCGTTGCCGCCGCAGATCGATGCAAGCGCCGTGCTCAATGCCATTGTGCCGAGCAAGGACGTTGATGGATTTCATATCCAAAATGCCGGCAGCTTGGCGACCGGCCAGGAGGCGCTGGTGCCGTGCACACCACTTGGTTGCCTGATGCTCCTGAAGGAAAGGCTCGGCGACCTGTCCGGACTGCATGCCATCATCATCGGCCGCAGCAACATCGTCGGCAAGCCGATGGCCCAGTTGCTGCTGTCCGAAAACTGCACCGTCACCATCGCGCACTCGCATACCCGCGATCTGGCGCCGGTCAGCCGACATCCTGGTGGCAGCAGTGGGAAGGGCAGAGATGATCCGAGGCGATTGGATCAAGCCAGGTGCGGTCGTGATCGATGTCGGCATCAACCGCGTGACGCGAGACGGTAAGCCGCAGCTCGTGGGCGATGTCGCATTCGCAGAGGCGGCCCACGCCGGCGCCATAACGCCGGTCCCTGGCGGCGTCGGCCCCATGACGATCGCCTGCCTGCTTTCCAATACGCTGACGGCGTTCCGCCGCAGCCTTCAGGCGTAAGTCCGCCCAGGAAGAGAGCCAATGTTGAACTTTGCACTTCGCGTCAAATGCCGCTCGACCAGGGGGATTGTCGCGGCGATCTCGACGTTCCTCGCCGACCAAACCTGCAACATTACTGACAGCGCGCAGTTCGACGACGCCGACACCGGCAACTTCTTCATGCGGGTGAGCTTCCGCTCCGAAGGCGGATGGGGGCTGGAAGAACTCCGTTCGGGCTTCAAAGCAATCGCCTCGCAGTTCGGCATGGAGTGGGAATTCTTCGACGAGAGCGTCAAGCGCAGGGTCATCATAATGGTCTCGCGGTTTGGCCATTGCCTCAACGACCTTCTGTATCGCTGGCGTATCGGAGCGCTTCCGATTGACATCGTCGGAGTGATCTCCAATCACATGGACTACCAGAAGGTCGTCGTGAACCACGACATCCCGTTTCACCTCATCAAGGTAACGAAAGAGAACAAGGCCGAGGCAGAGGCACATCAGATGCGCGTGGTCGAGGACGCGGGCGCCGAGTTGGTCGTCCTGGCGCGGTACATGCAGGTTCTCTCGGACGAGATGTGCCAGAAAATGTCTGGCCGGATCATCAACATCCACCATTCCTTCCTGCCCTCGTTCAAAGGCGCCAATCCGTACAAACAGGCCCACGACCGAGGTGTGAAGCTGATCGGGGCTACGTCGCATTACGTGACGGCTGACCTGGACGAAGGACCCATCATCGAGCAGGACACGATCCGCGTGACGCATGCGCAGTCCAGCGAGGACTATGTCAGCCTCGGCCGCGACGTCGAGGCACAGGTGCTCGCCCGGGCAATCCACGCCCATATCCATCGTCGGGTTTTCCTCAACGGGAACAAGACCGTCGTATTCCCCGCGTCGCCTGGATCGTTTGCTTCAGAGCGATTGGGCTGACGTGGCTCGTGAACGCCTTGCCGTCATGGGCTGGATTTCAGGGCTAGCTGGCTACCGATTCTTCGAAGGTCTGGAGGGTTTCGGATGAAATCGCCTGTACTTGCACACAGACCCAAATGTCTTGATGAGATCAAAACTGCGATCGCGAAGCGCGAGCTTCGATTGACCCCCGCTCTCGAGAAGGTAGCTCGGCAAGCACTTGAAAAGCCGGAGATCATTGCATTTGAAAGCGCGGCCGCGATTGCCCGCCGCTGTGGCGTGGGCACTACTGCGCCGACAAGGCTTGCCCGCTGTTTTGGATTCTCCGCTTTTCGCGAGATGAAGAAGTTCTTTCAGGATAGTATGCGCGTTCGGGGCGGGCGTCCTTTGCCGCCAAGCCACGAACGTGGTTGACCAGCCTGAAAATCTTCGACACGCGTGCAGAGCTAGCGTTGGTCGTCAGATTGCTATGCCGACTAATCAAATCGCATTGAGTAGCGCCGGCGGCATGATCGCGTTCCGTTTACGCCGCAGACCGGCTGGAACTCAATGCTAGAAAAGGTCAGGTGGTGACGACGTCCACCCCACCTACGGTCCGCTCTCTAAGGTCAGTAGCACGAGAGCTGCCATTCCGCGTCCAGCCCCAATGAAGTCATTCCGGAACATGCCTCCGAACGGCCGCCATTGGCGCTAACTTCTCGTTCCGGCAGCGGGCAACTCCCCTTCCATCCTGACCACTTGGGTAGCCAGCTACTTGAGTTTTGACCCAGACTCCCCGGAAGGATTGAGGGCCCGCCGACCTTGCGTCGGCGCACCCCCGATGGCCTGTCAGACGGCGTGAGGTTTCAGCCATGGCTGCCCTTCGGCTTCGGCGCTATCGACGACTGCATCGACGAATGCCACACCCTTCAGCCCGTCATAAGCGGTCGGCACGTTCAACCCTATTGCCGCTGCCTTGCGCCCCTCGCGACGGGCGTGGATGGCTTCGGCAAAGCCGCGATAGAGATTGGCGAAGGCCTCCAGATAGCCCTCGGGATGGCCGGGCGGTGTGCGGGTTCGCACCTTCGCTGCCTCACTCAGATCGTCAGTACCCCGCTTGATGGTCTCGGTGCGACCGAACAGCGGTGAGAAAATCAGCTCGTTCGGTTGCTCCTGGAACCAGGTTAACCCGCCCTTTTCGCCGAAGACACGCAGCCGGATCCCGTTCGAGCAGCCGAGTGCGACCTGTGACGACCAAAGCAGCCCTCGCGCGCCCCCTTCGTAGCGCAGCAGCACATGGGCGTTGTCGTCAAGCACGCGTCCCTCGACGAAGGAAGCGAGGTCTGCTGTCAGGGACTCCAGCTTCAGCCCGGTCACGAAGCCAGCCAGATGATAGGCGTGCGTGCCGATGTCGCCGATCGAGCCGCCACGCCCCGATCGCTTCGGGTCGGTGCGCCAGGCGGCCTGGACATTGCCGGCGGTCTCGATGGCCGTCGCCATCCATTCCAGGGGATACTCCACCTGCACGATGCGGATCGCGCCAAGCTTGCCTGCTGCCACGATCTCGCGCGCCTCATGCACCATCGGATACCCCGAATAGGTATAGGTCACGCCCATGAAGCGTCCGGTCTCGCGCACCAGCTGCTCGAGCGCGATCGCGTCTTCGAGTGTGTTAGTCAGCGGCTTTTCGCAGATCACCTCGTAGCCGGCCTCGAGAAAAGCCTTGGCGATCGGAAAATGGGTGTGGTTTGGCGTGCAGATCGCCACCACGTCGATGCGATCCTCGCGATCGTTTTCCGCGGCGATCATGGCCTTGAAGTCGTCATAGGATCGGGCGGGATCGATACCTTGCGTTGCCGCGAAGCGGTGGCCGCGCGCTGCATCCGCGTCGAACGCGCCGGCTACAAGCTGGAAGGCGCCATCGAACCGGGCGGAGATGCGATGGATGTTGCCGATATAGGCGCCTTCGCCGCCGCCGACCATGCCGAGCCGAAGCGGTCGCTGAAAATCAGCAGTCACGAGCGTGCCCCCCTGTCGATACCTAAAATGGCATCGTTGATCGTGCGGTCCGCACTGGCCTTGACGAAGTCGTCGAAGGCGCGTTCGGAAACGCGGATGATGTGATCGGCGATGAAGCGGGCTCCCTCAGCCGCGCCGTCCTCTGAATTCTTGAGGCAGCATTCCCACTCGAGCACCGCCCAGCCGTCGAAGTCGTAGCCGGAGAGTTTCGAGAAAATCGCCTTGAAGTCGATCTGTCCGTCGCCTGGGGAGCGGAAGCGGCCGGCGCGCCGGATCCAGGGCTGGAAGCCGCCATAGGCGCCGGTCTTACCGTCCGGCCGGAACTCGGCATCCTTGACGTGGAACATTTTGATGCGCTCGTGATAGTGGTCGATGTAGGCGAGATAATCGATCGCCTGCAGCACGAGATGGCTGGGGTCGTACATGATGTTGCAGCGCGGATGGTTGCCGACGCGCTCCAGGAACATCTCGAAGGTCAGCCCGTCATGCAGGTCTTCGGCAGGATGGATTTCGTAGCACAGGTCCACGCCACTCTCGTCGAAGGCATCAAGGATTGGCCGCCAGCGCCGAGCCTGCTCATCGAAACCGTCGTCGATCAGCCCATCCGTCCATTGCGGATAGGGATAGAGGAACGGCCACAGCAGCGAACCTGAGAAGGTGACATGGCGGTCTATGCCGAAACGCCTCGACGCCTTGGCGGCGAGATGAAGCTGCGCGACTGCCCATGCTTGCCGTGCGGCCGGATTGCCCCGCACCTCGGGTGCCGCGAAGGAATCCGCCGGATGATCGTAGGCGGGATGCAGGGCCACGAGCTGGCCCTGCAGATGCGACGCCAGTTCGGTGACAACCAGGCCATGTTCGGCGAGCTTGCCGGCATAGTCGTCGCAATAGGTCTGGCTTTCAGCCGCTTGCTTCAAATCGATGACGCGCTTGTCCCAGGTCGGAATCTGCACGCCCTTGAAGCCCTTGGCCGACGCCCAGCCAGCCAATCCCTCTATGCTGTTGAACGGCGCTTCGTCGCCCGCGAACTGAGCCAGAAACACAGCTGGCCCCTTTATGGTCCGCATCTTGCTCTCCTTCTGGCGGCAGCGCCGCCGGTTCATCCGTTATCGAAACAGTAGCCGCCTCGAAGAGTGACGCGGTTCCTCAAGGCAGCCGCTTTTCTTTTCCGTCTCCGGTCGGCGGTTCCGATGGCTTCAGAGCGCCATCGCCTTCTCAGGCACAGCCATGGGGCCGGGTGCGGCGCCAAGCACGGTCTGGTCGTAATCCACCACCGCACCCGTCATGAGCCCGGCATCGTCCGAAACGAGGAAGTTCACCGCCCGTGCGGCTTCGCGGGGATCGATCAGTCGCCCGAACGGCAGGTTTGCAACGGCTTTCGCCTCCCAGTCGGGATCGCCCTTCTCGCTCGCCTGCAATTCCCGCTCGTGATCGGACGCCATCCAGCCGATATCCAGTTGGTTAACACGGATGCGGTTCTTCATGACGGAAAACGCCGTGTTGCGGGTTAGCGTCGCCAGTGCCGCCTTGGTGGCGCAGTAGACGTTGATGAAAGGCTGGCCGGCCTGCTGCGAGATCGAGCCGATGTTGCAGATCGCACCCTCGATGCCGTTGCGGATCATGTGCCGGATGGCCTCCTGCATGAGGAAATAAGGTCCGCGCACATTCACGGCGAACAGGGCGTCGAACAATTCTGGCGACGTGTCGAGGATCGTGCCCCGGTCCGTCCGGGCACCTGCATTGACCAGCACGTCGATCCTTCCGAAAACGCGCTCCGCTTCGGCGATCACGCGGCGGCAATCCTCGACATTTCCAAGATCGGCGCTGACATAATGCACGGGCACGCCCGTGGCGTGCGAAATGTCGGCGGCCACCGCGCGGCCCTTGGTTTCGTTGCGGCCAAGCGTGACAAGGCCAGCCGCACCGGCTTGCGCGAGCTGGCGCGCGATAGCCGCGCCCAGTCCCTGCGTCGATCCGGTGACGACGCAGATCTTACCATCCATCCGGTTCATGCCTTGTCCTCCACTGTGTAGCCAGCCGCGGCCATGACGCGCAGCAATTCCTTGTGACCTATCTTCGCCATTTCGAGCGGCGGGCTTTTGACGGGATCCTGCTCGGCTTCAACGACGAACCAGCCTTCGTAGCCGTAGCTCGCCAGGCGCTTGACGATCGCCTCGAAGTCGAGCGATCCGTCACCCGGTACGGTGAAGGCTCCCTTGACCACCGCGTCGAGAAAACTTTCCTGGGTGCGGTCTAGCCCGTCTACGACTGCCTGGCGGATATCCTTGGTGTGGACATGCGAAATGCGGGCGTGGTGCTTGTCGACCACCCGCTGCACATCGCCGCCGGCAAAGGCCATGTGGCCGGCATCGTAGAGCAGGGCCAGAGCCTCGCCGGAATGCTTCATCAGCAAGTCGAGCTCTTCCTCGGTCTCGATCGGCGCGGCCATGTGGTGGTGGTAGGAGATCGGCATGCCCTCGTCCGAACACCATTCGGCGAAGGCAGTCATCTTGCGACCATAGATTTTGATCTCGTCTTCCGAGAGCCGCCGCTTGGTGGAAAGCGGCGCGGAGCGGTCGCCTTGTATGGTGCCCGCAGTCTCGCCGTAGACGATGCAGGGGGCGTCGACGGCCTTGAAGAGCTGCATCTGCTGGGCGATGCGGTCTTTCTCCGCTTCGATATCGCCGTCAAGCAGCAGGCCGGAGAACCAGCCGCCGCAAACGCTCATGCCATGCTGCCTCAGAATGGGCTCGAGCACCGCCGCGTCCATCGGGAAGCGGCGGCCAGTCTCCATGCCGCTGAAGCCGGCCTCACGGGCCTGCCGCAGACACTCCTCCAGCGAAACGTCGTCGCTCAGTTCGGCGAGGTCATCGTTCCACCAGGCGATAGGCGCGATGCCAAGCTTGGCCCTCATCTTGATCTCCATCATCATTCCAGCCGCCGCCACCCACTTTTGGCGCCGCGAAAAAAACTGCCGGAACAATGCTCAGGGAGTGTGGCATCGTTCCGGCAGAGGACGCCCCGCGGGGCGTCCGAAAAACCTAGACTCCTATGCGCTGCCGTTTGCGGCCTTCGGCTTGCGCGGAATGGGCCTCGCGCACCTCGGCCCGCTCGCTGACCTGCGGCACGCCGACGTCCCACCACGCGTCACCGGGTGTCCAGGTGTAGCCATCGGAGACGATGGTGATGACCGTGGTGCGATCCGTCCCTTTGGCCCACTCCACAGCCTGGCCGAGATCCGCAAGGCTTTCGACGCGCCGCGTGAGAGCGCCCATGGCCTCGGCGTGCTTGGCAAAGTCGACCGAAAACGGCTCCTTGACCCGGCAATCCTTGATCATGTTGTTGAAGGACGCGCCGCCCTTGGCATTCTGGAGTCGGTTGATCACCGCATAGCCGCCATTGTCACAGACGATCAGGATCATCTTGTGGCCGGCGAGAACCGATGAGTAGACGTCGGAGTTCATCATCATGTAGGTGCCGTCGCCGATCATCACGATCGGCGTCCGGGTTGGATCCGCCATTGCAGCGCCCCAACCGGCGGCGATCTCATACCCCATGCAGGAAAATCCGAACTCGCAGTCGAACGTGTTCGGCTCTTTCACGCGCCAGTTCTTCATGACTTCCCCGGGAAGCCCGCCCGCGGCGGTGATCAGCAGATCCCGCTCGCCGGCCTTCGCGTTGACCACACCGACGACCTGCGCGTAAGTCGGAACCGGGTCATTCGTTGGTTTCTGGAATCCGTCGAGCGCGATGTTCCATTTGGCAAACTCGACCTTGCCCTTTTCGGTCCAACGGCTGTCGGCCTTCCAGTCACCAAGCGCGGCCCCGACCTCGTTGATGGTTTCCAGCGCATCGCCGACTACGGGAAGAGCCCGGTGCTTCGTGGCGTCCCACCGTGCGGCGTTGATCGAGACGAATTTGGCGTCGGGGCTGAACGCGCTCCACGATCCCGTCGTGAAGTCCATGAGCCGCGTGCCGACGGCCAGGATCACATCGGCTTCGCCCGCAAGCGCGTTCGCCGATGTCGAACCGACAATGCCGATAGGCCCTACATGGGCAGGATGGTCGTGCGTCACCGTCCCCTTGCCGGCGATGGTTTCAGCGAGCGGAATACCGCGCGCTTCGGCGAATTTCGCAAGAGCAGCCTCCGCACCGGAGTAACGCACGCCGCCGCCCGAAATGATTAGCGGACGCTTGGCCGTCTTGAGAAGACGTACCGCCTCTTCGAGGCGCGCGCGATCCGGCCGGGGACGCGGAATCGCATGGACCGTGGGTTCGAAGAAGGATTCGGGATAATCCCAGGCGACTTCCTGCACGTCTTGGGGGAGAGCGATGAAGGCCGGCCCGCAGTCGGCCGGGTCCAGCAGAACGGCGACCGCCTGGGGCAGTGAAGAGATGATCTGTTCGGGATGGACAATGCGGTCCCAGTAGCGGGTTACCGCCTTGAACGCGTCGTTGACGTTGATTGAGGGGTCGCCGAAGTGCTCGACCTGCTGCATGACCGGATCGGGCCGGCGACTGACAAAGGTGTCGCCTGCAAGCATCAGTACCGGAAGTCGATTTGAATGGGCGACGCCTGCGGCGGTCACCATGTTCAGAGCGCCCGGGCCGATAGAGGTGGCGGCGATCATGATCTGGCGCCGGCGCTTCGCCTTTGCAAATCCGATCGCGGCCAGTGCCATGGACTGCTCGTTCTGGCCGCGCCATGTGGGAAGGACGTCCTGCGCGGCCTCCAAGGCTTCGGACAGGCAGGTGACATTGCCGTGACCGAAAATGGCGAACACGCCCGCAAACAGCGGAACCTTGCTGCCGTCGATGACGGTGAATTGATTGCTTAAATAGCGCACAAGCGCCTGCGTCATGGTCAGACGAATGGTCTTCGTCATCGCTTCCTCCCTGGCGAATTTCCGTTGTTCATACTTTTACGGAATACCCATTGACAAATCAACCTATTTGCAACGATCATTGCAGAAATATTGTTGCGGAGGAATTCTATGCTCAGAATTGGCGTGCTCGGTTGCGGGCGCATCGGGCGCATGCACGCGGCCAACATCGCTGCACACCCACGAACGAAACTGGCGGCGGTCTATGACGTCAATCGCGCCGCGGCCGATGAAGTGGCAGCCATGCTCTCCGTCCCCGCGTTGGATTCGGCCGACGCCATGTTTGATACGAACGATATAGACGCCGTGTTGATCGCCACCGCGACCGATACCCATGTCGACTACATCGAGCGGGCAGTCGCGGCCGGAAAGCCGGTGCTGTGCGAGAAGCCCATCGACCTTCACCTGAAGCGTGTCGATCGCTGTGCGGCCAATATCCGTGGAAGCAAACTGCCTATCATGATTGGCTTCGTCCGCCGCTTCGACCCTGGGCACGCCGCCGTGAGAGCAGCAATCGAAGGTGGTGAGATCGGCGAACTCCACCAGGTGATCATCACGTCGCGGGATCCTGGCATGGCGCCGGCTGCCTACATACGCGTCTCCGGCGGCATATTTCGCGACATGACAATCCACGATTTTGACATGGCTCGCTTCATGCTCGGTGAAGAGCCTGTTGAGGTCTTTGCGACCGGCAGCCGGCTGGTCGACCCCGACCTGATGGCCGAGACGAATGACTGGGATACGGTGACCGTGGTTTTGAGCACCGCCAGCGGCAAGCAGTGCATCATCAACAACTCACGACGGGCGGTCTATGGATACGATCAGCGCGTCGAGGCGTTCGGATCCGCCGGCATGGCGATTTCCGAGAACCGCCGCGCGCATGAAGCGCGTATTTATGCCGATGGGCTGAGCGATCGGGCGCAGCCCTACCTTCATTTCTTTATCGAGCGATACAGGGAAGCATTCAACGCTGAAATCGACGACTTCGTCGACGCCATCGAAAATGGACGCCAGCCGTCGGTCGTTTTCGAGGACGGACGCCTTGCGCTGGTTCTCGCCGAAGCCGCGATCAAATCTGTCGCCGAGCGTCGCGTCGTCCGCACCAGCGAGATCGGTGGCGGCAATGTATGACAAATATGGACTTTTCATCGACGGTGAATGGCGCGCCGCTTCCGACGGAAGCACGGCGACGGTAGCCAGTCCCGTCACCGAACGCTCACTGGGCGACACTCCAACCGCGACGCTGGACGATGCGCAATCTGCCTTGGCGGCGGCCGAACGTGGCCTTTGCGCGTGGCGGGCAAAGAGCGCGTTCGAGCGCGCCGACGCGCTTCACGCCATCGCCGACGAAATGGGCCGGCGGCATGACGAAGCCGCCCGCATGATTACGTTGGAGACCGGCAAGCCCATCGCGCAATCCGGACGCGAGTGGGTTTTGGCGACCGATCAGTTCCGGTGGTACGCCGAAGAGGCTCGGCGTGTTTATGGCCGTATCATCGACAGCCGTGTTCCCGGAGGCCGCTTCGAAGTGCTGCATGAGCCGATCGGGGTCGTGGCGGCCTTTACGGCATGGAATTTTCCGGCAGCGCTCGTCGCCCGCAAGATCGCCCCAGCGCTTGCCGCCGGGTGTTCGGCCATCCTTCGGCCTTCTAGCCAGACGCCAGGCGTCGCGATGGTCATGATCGACTGCCTGCGTGCAGGCAGGCTCCCCCCAGGCACGATCGGCCTTCTCGTCGGGTCGACGGCCACGACCTACGTGCCGCTGATGGCATCGGCGCTTGTGCGCAAGGTGTCGCTGACCGGGTCCACACGGGTCGGGCAGCAAATGCTGCGCGACGCAGCCGATACAGTGAAAAAGGTGTCGATGGAGCTTGGCGGCAACGCGCCCCTCATCGTCTTCGACGACGCGGATATCGAAAGCGCACTCAACGTATCCGTGCCCACGAAATTCGCCAATGCCGGGCAGGTTTGCGTCACACCAGACCGCTTCTTCATCCACGAAAAGGTCCACGATGCTTTCGTCGAGGGTTTCGTCGCGCGAGCGAAAGCCCTGAAGCTGGGCGATGGTCTCGATCCGACGGTGCAGATGGGTCCCCTGATCAATGCCAGGAGAATCGACGAAATCGAAAACATCGTCGCCGACGCCGAAAAGGCCGGTGCCAGGATTGCCGCCGGCGGCCGTCGCTCGCCAGCCTTCAATTCCGGCCATTTCTTTGAGCCGACGGTCCTTACAGATGTCGCAGACGACATGACCGTTTTTGCCGAGGAAAATTTTGGCCCGGTCGCCGCCATCACCCGCTTTTCGTCCGAGGAGGAGGTTCTGGCTCGGGCAAACGCCTCGAAGATGGGGCTTTCCGCCTATGCCTTCACCCGGGATGCGGGGCGCGCTCGCAGAGTTGTCGCGACGCTCAAGGCTGGAATGGTCGGCATCAACAGCTTTGCGCTCGCCGCTTCCGAGGCGCCGTTCGGCGGGACCAACCATTCCGGCATGGGCCGGGAAGGCGGCGCGGAAGGTATCCGGGACTATCTCGATACCAAGCTGGCTCAAATCGTATTCTAAGAGGCGTTTCATGATCAAGAACAGGCTCAAGCAGCTCTGGGCGGAAGGGAAGCCGACCATCAATGGCTGGCTTTCAATCGGCAACAGTTTCACTGCCGAGATCATGGCGGCGCAAGGTTACGACAGCATCGGCGTCGACCTCCAACATGGAGCGCTCGACTACAACGGCCTGTTGCCAATGCTCCAGGCGATGCGGGCCTCCGCCACGGTGCCGCTCGTCAGGGTGCCTTGGCTGGAGCCAGGCATCATCATGAAAGTGCTCGACGCGGGTGCTTATGGCGTCATCTGTCCGATGGTGAATACCGCCGAACAGGCGGCCGAGTTTGTCAGCTACGTTCGTTATCCGCCGCTGGGCAGCCGAAGCTTTGGCCCGACACGTGTGAATTTCGCGGCCGGTGCCAACTATGCGTCGGAAGCGAATGCCGAGATACTTGCGTTTGCCATGGTCGAGACCGCCGAGGCGATGGACAACCTCGACGCGATCGCTTCCATCTCAGGGCTTGACGGGATCTACGTTGGCCCGGCTGACCTGACCCTCGGCATGACCCAGGGCCGGCTGCCGCCCGCCTTCGACCGCGAGGAGCCGGAGATAATCGAGGCCATCCAGCGCATCGCGACGGCCTGCAAAAGAACCGGCATAGCCGCGGCATTGCACTGTGGAACGCCGGCCTACGCCGCGCGTGCGATCGGGTGGGGCTACAACATGACCACCGTCTCCAACGACGTACGCATGCTGGCCGGTGCGGCGGAAGCGAACGTCAAAAAGTTCAGGGAACTCACGGGCGGATCAAGCGTCAGCGCCGGTTCCAAGGGAGGGTACTGATGCCGCATGTTCTGGTTGCCGGGAAGCTCCATCCGGCTGGCATAGC
Organism: Mesorhizobium sp. M0815; assembly: GCF_040319995.1. NCBI lineage: Bacteria > Pseudomonadati > Pseudomonadota > Alphaproteobacteria > Hyphomicrobiales > Phyllobacteriaceae > Mesorhizobium > Mesorhizobium sp. M0815. The sequence continues at coordinate 44,341 of NZ_JAMYOU010000017.1, forward strand.
GTTGCTCGATCAGGCCGCCGGCATTACCTACGACTACGTCGAGGAGGTCTCGGAGCCAAGCTATGCCCACCTGATCGACAAGGCCGATGGATTGGTGATCCGCACGCAGCCTCTCTCGGCTCCGACCGTCGAGAAGGCTGGTAGACTTCGGATCGTGTCCCGCCACGGTGTCGGCTACGACTCTGTCGATTTGCCGTCCCTCAACAAGCGTGGGATCACGCTCGCCGTCGTCGGAGACGTCAATTCCATATCTGTCGCCGAGCACGCGATGATGATGCTCCTTGCCTGCGCCAAGCATGCTGTGCGCGGCGACCGGTCAGTTCGCGAGGGTGTGTGGAATTGGCGCAACCGGCTGGAAGCTTCGGAACTGGCCGGCAAGCGCCTGCTGATTCTTGGCTACGGCCGCATCGGCCGGCATCTCGCGAAGATGGCGGCTGCCTTTTCCATGGAAGTCGCCGCCTACGATCCGTATCTCGAAAAAATCGGATGGCCGGAAGGCCCTGCTAAAGCCGTCTCCGATCTGGCGTCGGCCCTTCAATGGGCGGATGCGATTTCCGTCCATGCTCCCAAGGGCGATGCTCCTGTGATCGGCGAGCGCGAGTTCGCCCTTCTGAAGCCGGGAGCCTGGCTCGTGAACACCGCGCGCGGCGGCGTCGTCGACGAAAAGGCACTTCTTGCAGCCCTTGCGTCTGGCAAGGTGGCGGCCGCTGGCCTCGACGTGTTCGACGAGGAACCCCCCGCCGCCGACAATCCGCTTCTGTCCTGCGATCAGGTGATCCTGTCGCCGCATATTGCCGGCCTCACCGCCGAATGCGGTGAACGGATGGCCGTGTCAGCTGTGCGCAATGTGCTCGATTTCTTCGAGAGCAGGATCGACCCGATGCTCGTGGTCAACGGCAAAGAGCTGAACGGCCATTGATAGCATCGCAGCCGCTAAGCAACCACCGGAAGCCGCTACCCAAGGTCTGTCAGTCCGGTGCAACAGGAAACCGTTGCAACAAAGCAGATGCCGCAATTGGGCAATCGCTTGAAAGCGATTCCGCATGAAGTCGCGCAAAAACATATCATATTAAAAACAGTTAGTTAATTGACATCAAAATAGTTGTTGCAAATTATAAAACTCTGCAATAAGCATTGTTGCACAAGAACTTCATATGCAATTTCCGTTGCAAAATGAGGCGAGGCGAGACTCCAAGAGCCGCCGGTCCACGGGAGGATGAACCAGGTGTCTTTGCTTGAAGTGCAGGGCGTCGGCAAAAGCTTCGGAGCAATCCGCGCGCTGTCCGACGTCAGCTTTTCGATCGAACCCGGTGAAGTGGCCGGCCTGATGGGGGACAACGGCGCCGGCAAGTCGACAATGGTCAAACTGATTTCGGGAAATTTTCCCCCGACCGAAGGGCAGATCAGAGTCGGCGGCAAGGCCTGCCACTTCCATAAGCCGCTCGATGCTCGCGCCGAGGGGATCGAGGTCGTGTATCAGGATCTCGCGCTGGCGGACAATCTAACCGCCGCGCAGAACGTGTTTCTAGGCCGAGAACTCAAAAAGGGCATCTGGCCTTTCCGAATACTCGATAAGCAGGCGATGATCGATCGCTCCGCGGAGCTGTTCAGCGAACTGAAGTCAGAAACGCGGCCACGCGATCTCGTAAAAAAAATGTCGGGCGGTCAGCGCCAGGCAATTGCGATTTCACGGACCCGTTTGTCCAACGCCAGACTCGTCATTATGGACGAACCGACCGCTGCGATTTCCGTGCGCCAAGTTGCTGAGGTCCTGGAATTGATCCGGCGCATGAAAGCGCGCGGTGTCGCGGTGATCCTGATTAGCCACCGCATGCCAGACGTTTTTGCCGTGTGCGATCGCATCGTCGTTCTACGGCGCGGAACGAAGGTTGCCGACAAACCCACCCTTCAGACATCTCCGGAAGAAATCACCGGACTAATCACGGGAGCGATCCGTGCAGCCTAGTCAACCCGAAGCGATCCAGGAAAGCCACGCCTCGATTGCCGACGTCGTCGGCATCATGGAACAAACTGCGCTTCAGAAGTTGAGAAGTAGCCAGGCCTTCTGGGTCTCGGTCGCGCTCTTCGTCCTTGTCGCGTTTATGGCAGTGTTGGAACCGAGCTTCGGCACAGCCGAAAACGCAACCAACATCACCCGGAATTTCGCGCTGATCGCCATCATGGGCCTGGGCATGACCGTGGTGTTGATTACGGGCGGGATCGATCTTTCCGTTGGGTCAGTCATGGGCCTCGTGGCCATCGTGGCCGGTCTTCTACTGACCTGGCATTATCCTTGGTACGTGGCGTTCGCCTCCGGCCTTCTCGCTGGAGTTGCCTGCGGCGCGTTCAACGGCTTTTTCGTCGCCTATATCGGCATGCCGTCCTTCGTGGTCACACTCGGCATGTTGTCGATCGCTCGTTCCCTTGCCGTGGTGCTGTCAGGCAACCAGATGCTCTACCAATTCGGACCTGACGCGCCGATCGTGAAAGCGATCGGCCAAGCGAAGTGGCCGGTGCACTCGCTGGAGGGATGGGCTCCTTACTGGATACCGCAGTTCTCGTCCCATTTCTGGGTGATGGTGATCATGGCGCTAGCCCTCGGCTGGGTATTCATCTTCACCGCGTGGGCCCGCCATCTGTTCGCGATCGGCGGTAACGAGAATGCGGCACGCATGACGGGCGTGCCCGTCGATCGGATCAAGTTCCAGGCGTATGTTTTCTCGTCCTTCTGCGCCTCGATCGCATCCCTGCTGCTGCTTGGCTATAGCGGTTCGGCGATCAACGCCGTCGGCACCGGGTATGAATTGCGCGTCATCGCCGGCACAGTTATCGGCGGCGCAAACCTGATGGGGGGCTACGGCACAGCCTTCGGCGCGGTCATCGGGTCGGCCTTCCTCGAGGTCATCCGCAACGCCCTATTGATGGCAGGCATCGATTCCAACTGGCAGGGTGCCTTTGTCGGCATCTTCATAATTCTCGCTGTGCTTCTGGGTCTGGGTACTTCCGGCAAATCGCTGAAGTCCTTCTTCACCATCAAGCGTGGCTAGAGCTCTGCCGGCTTATGCCGGTGGAATATCCTGAGGTGAACACAACAAACGGAGGAACATCGATGAAGAAATATCTGTTGGCGGTGTCGGTCGGCCATATTGGGGCCTCTCGATGGAATCAAGTTAGCATGTCCTTTAGCCGATAATAGGTGCCTACCATCGGCAGGAATCACGCCCTGCCGGTATGCAGCGGGACTGCATTCCAGTGCATGCCATCGATTGGATTGGTATCCGTGCGGCCCATTGCAATGTCTGCTAAAACACTTCCGATCAGCGTCAATAATTGCGCGCCATGCCCCGAATAGCCCATGCCGTAGATCAGGCGGCACCGAGTAGCTGGGGGCTGGCGCCACCGGCCTCCGGAGCACGATGCCCGATGCTGGTCAGCGTGTCGGCGAACCCATGCGCAAGGCCGGCTTCGTCACGCAGATCGCGTAGCGATGTTGCATCGACCGTTCCAGGACCTTGAGGAAGTTCATGTGCCGCGCCTGCGCGCGATGAATCGCGCCGAGCCGGGTGTCGACCACAGGTATTTCGAAGCCAGCCTCGACGAGAAGCACGCAGACCTCGTCCGCTTTGGCGCCGTGCGAAAAGTGGAGCCGTGACAGGATGCTGCGATGGCGGCCCACCATCGCCTGATCCACTCCGTGGACTGGCCCGACTGTCCGGCCAACAGCCCTTTCCAGGACTTGTCGCAGAGGGGTTACCCAGGTCCTACTGACGAAATCACCATCAATGATCAGCAGCCGTCCGCCAGGCTTGAGCAGCGAGAACCATTCGGCGAACGCCGCTCGCGGATCCACCAACGTCCAGACGAGATGACGGGTGACGAGGACGTCGTAGCTTTCTCCTTTTTCAAGGGTGCGCTCGGCGTCGCCGATCAGAAACCGGATGCCGCTTTCCCTCTGCGTCGCCTTTGCACGCGCGCGGGCAAGCATGGCCTCTGACCAATCGAGCCCGGTCACGGCATAACCCAGGTCGTGCATGAGATGGGATACAACCCCGGTGCCGCAAGCGAGGTCGAGCGCGCGACGCCCATCCCCGGGGCCCAAGTGCTTGAGCATCAGCCTGTGCCAGGCCATGCGTTCCCGCTGTGAGAAGATTTCATGCCCCACCGAAAGGTCGAATGTTTCGGCGCGCGTCGACCAATAGTCGCGTATCTCGTCCCGCAGCGAATAATTGGGCTCGCCCGCCATTCCAGACCCCTTGTCGTCGTACCAGTCTGGAATTGCTCTAAAAGATATTTCTTGAGAATTGAAGTCATCTTTTATAAGGCACCTCTGGCTAATCCACTTCAAGAGAGGGCGCGATGAATTTCGGAAAGGTCCCAGCAGGGACGATGGCGGCCGCTATCGTCGCCCTGTCGATGACGCTGGCCGCCAGGGCCGAAATGGTTGCAGTGACTGACATCACGGGCCGCCAGGTCGAGGTGAACGTCCCGGCCGAGAGGGTAATCCTAGGTGAGGGCCGGCAGGTCTATCTCGTCGCGGCGCTCGACACCGAGGACCCGTTCAAGCGCATCGCTGGCTGGCGCGAGGATTTTAGCCAAGCGGATCCGGACAACTACGCCGCCTATCTCGAAAAATTCCCCAGGATGGCGGAGATCCCCACCTTCGGCGGTTTCAAGGACGGCACTTTCGACGTCGAGCAGGCGGTGTCGCTCAAGCCCGACGTCATCCTGATGAACATCGAGTCGAAGCAGGCCACGGAAGACGCCAAATATATCGAGAAGCTCGCCGCCGCCGGCATTCCGTTGGTCTATGTCGATTTCCGCGAGCGTCCCTTTACCAACACCGAACCCAGCATGCGCCTGTTCGGCAAGCTGTTCGGCAAGGAGGAGCGCGCCGAGGAATTCATCACCTGGCGCGCCGCCGAGATCGCGCGCGTTACCGACGTCATCGAGAAGGCCAAGCCGGAAAGGCCCAAGGTCTTCATCGAACGCGCCGGCGGCTATTCGGACGATTGCTGCATGAGCTTCGGCGACGACAATTTCGGCAAGTTCGTCGAGATGGCGGGCGGCGACAACATCGCCAATGACATCATCCCCGGCACGTTCGGCACACTCAATCCCGAACAGATCATCGCCTCCGACCCGGATCAGATCATCGTCACCGGCGGCTCGTGGGAAGCCTATGTGCCGGGCGGTGCCTGGGTCGGCGTCGGCCCCGGCCGTGATGAGGCAGAGGCGCTGCGCAAGCTGAAGGCGCTGACCGAGCGGCCGGCGCTGACCGGCGTGAAGGCCGTCGAGGACGGCGCCGTGCATGCCATCTGGCATCAGTTCTACAACAGCCCCTATCAGTTCGTCGCCATCCAGCAGATGGCGAAGTGGCTGCATCCGGATCTTTTCGCCGATCTCGATCCCGAGGCGACCTTCAGGGAGTTGCACGAGAAATTCCTGCCCGTCGCATACAGGCCCGGCCACTGGGTCTCGCTGACCGATGTCGATTGAATCGACGGCCATCAGCACCGCGCTCGACAGCACCGATGGACGAGGGCGTTACCGCGCTCTCGTCTGGCGGCGGCAGTTGATCCTTGCCGGCCTCGGCGCTGCCCTGCTCTTCAGCCTGTGCGTCGACCTTGCGGTCGGTCCCGCCCGCTACGGACTTGCCGAGGTCGTGCGGGCGCTTGTGTTTCCCGACACGGTGCCGCAGCAGGTGCGCGTGGTGCTCTGGGACATCCGCATGCCGGTAGCCCTGATGGCCATCGTCGTCGGGGCGGCGCTCGCCGTGGCCGGCGCACAGATGCAGACCATCCTCAACAACCCGCTGGCGAGCCCCTTCACGCTCGGCATATCCGCCGCCGCGAGCTTCGGCGCCGCGCTTGCACTTGCCTTCGGGGTGAGGCTTATCCCCGCCGCAGTCGAATATGTAGTGCCGATTAACGCCTTTGTGATGGCGATGCTGGCGGCCTTCCTCATTCACGTGCTGAGCGTAAAGCGCGGCGTCAGCGCGGAGACCATCGTGCTGCTCGGCATCGCGCTGGTTTTCACCTTCAATGCGCTGCTCGCGCTCGTCCAGTTTTTCGCGTCGGCGGAAGCGCTGGCGGCGGTCGTCTTCTGGACAATGGGCAGCCTCACCAAGGCCACCTGGCCCAAGCTTGCAGTCACCACATTCATTCTCCTCGCAGTCTTACCCATTTTCGCCCGGCGCACCTGGGCGCTGACGGCGTTGAGGCTTGGTGAGGACAAGGCGGCCAGCTTCGGCGTCAAGGTCGGCCGCCTGCGGCTTGAGACGCTGATTCTGGTGAGCCTTCTCGCCGCCATCCCCGTTGCCTTCGTCGGCACCATAGGCTTTATCGGACTTGTGGGCCCGCACATCGCGCGCATGGTCATCGGCGAGGACCAACGCTTCTTCCTGCCCGCCTCGGCCCTGTCGGGTGCGCTCATCCTGTCGGCCAGTTCGGTCGTCAGCAAGTCGCTTATCCCGGGGACGGTCTTCCCGATCGGCATCGTCACCTCACTCATTGGCATCCCGTTCTTCATCTCGCTCATCCTGTCTAGCACGAGGCGCTCATGGTGACGATCCGGCTCGAGGCGCTCGGCGCGCGCTACGGCACGAGCCTCCGGCTTCGGGATGTGACGACGCCAGCGTTCGAGGGCGGAGACATCGTGGCGGTGATCGGTCCGAATGCCGCCGGGAAGTCGACGCTCTTCAGGCGCATCGCCGGCCTCCTGCACGGACCGGGAGCAATGCATGTCGAGGGGGCCATTCGCGGGAAGAGCGGCATCTGCTACATGCCACAGGAAACGTCCGCCAACGCGGTGCTCACCGTCTATGAGTCAGTGTTGCTCGCCCGCAAGCAGGGTATGGGCTGGTCTGTGAGCGACGATGATCTGGCTCGCATCGACGAGACCCTGGCGGCGCTCGGCATCGCCGATATCGCTTTCCGCAACATCGGCGAGCTTTCCGGCGGCCAGCGGCAACTCGCCAGCCTGGCACAAACGCTTGTGCGTGAGCCCGAGGTCCTGCTGATGGACGAACCGACATCAGCACTCGATCTGTCGCGGCAGGTGGAAGTGCTCGGTCTCATGCGGGAACTTGCTCAGGCGCGAGGCATGGTCGTGCTGATCGCCCTGCACGACCTCAATCACGCCCTGCGCTTCAGCGATCAGACAATGGTCATCGCGGACGGCCGGCTGGTCGCATGCGGGTCATCGCCGGGCGTCATCACATCCGATCTGCTGCGGGACATTTATCACCTCAGCGCGCGCATTGAGCCCTGCTCGCGCGGCATCGGCCATGTCATCGTGGATGGCGTGGCGGATGGGCGTCGGACGGTCATAATGCCGGCAGCGGAAACCGAATCCGGGATTAGGAGCAGATTCGAAGCGGCAGCCATTCCGGCCGCGTGACGGCAACCGAATTATGCCGGTTGATCGACGCGCGCACTGATCGACCTGATCCTCTGGCCGCTGGTTGAAGGCGACAGTGTGCTTGCATTCAACTCAAGGCGTGGCCGGCCAATCCATAGACCCAAGGCCCATTGTCTTCCCGGTTCAGAAAGCGGTGCCCTTTGGACATGGTCGTAACGGTCTCGGCGATGCCGAGGCCGCACTGCTGGAGAAACGCGGCAAACACGCCATCCTTCTCGCGCGTATCGACGCGGGCGAACCGTCCTGCCAGTTCCTTCAGATGCACGGCTGTGAGATGGACCGCGTCTAGATCGTTGCGCGCGACCATGGGGCCGATCACGTGGCCACGCCCGAACTCGCGACACATGGAATAGCCGACGATCTCGCCGCCACGGCTCAAAGTGCAGATTGAGGCATCGGCCGCGAGCAACGCGAGCAGCCTCTCGCGGTTTGTCCCAAACGCGCGCGTATCCAACGCCGTGATCTCCTTCAGCCTGTCGCTCGATAGCGCCTGCAATTGACCGTCCAGGGCCGGCATTGTTGGGGGTGTCTGTGGGACCTCCCCCTGGCGCATGTATACGATCGCCTCGGTCGTGAAACCGAGTGAGACATAAAGAGGATAGGCAGCATGGGTAGCATTGAGTGCCAAGTTGCGATCGCCGCATTGCTCGAGCACCAAGTCCATGAGCCATCGGCCGCCTCCTTGCGCTTGCGTGCGCGGCGTTGTGATCACTACGCCGATGGTGGCGAAATCGTCCCCGTGGGGAAACCACATCGCGCTCCCGAAAACGCGTCCAATACCATCAACGGCAACAATGCCGCGGCCGGCGCGGCGCAGAAAGTCCCAATCCTTCGGCCGATGAGGCCAGCGGACTGAGATCGACAGCGCGTGCAGTAGCTTGACGTCGACATCATCAATGTCCCGCGCGACCAGTTCGAAGGATTTCAGGCGTACTGATCTCTGCATCTCAGTCGATCCGGTCCTTCAACGAATGCGCAAGGCACGCGGTGCTAAGGCTCCGATTGCCATGTTTGCGACAGGCCTCTTTTGCAGCATCTTTACAGGGGAAAGCCAGCAGGTTTCGCTGGTTTGAGGTGCTTTTTCGCAATCTTCGGCCAAAGCACGGCGCGATTCGGCAGGGAACACTTCTCCATACGGGTAGGCTGGTCGCGACCGGTGATAGTGTGCAAGCAGAGCGACCGCCATGAACGTGGAAGAAATCCTCGCGACTCTGGTTGCATTTCCCTCTGTTGTGGGCACGCCAAACAGCGCGATCGTCGATTGGATCCGCGACTACTGTCAGGCGGCAGGAGCCGAGGTGACAGTTCTCCCCGGACCCGAGGGTGACCGGTCCAACCTCTTCGTCACGATCGGCCCGCGCCAGGCTCGGGGCTATATCATCTCTGGACATATGGATGTCGTGCCGGCCGGCGAGCCGGAATGGAGCTCGGATCCGTTTGTCCTGCGCCGCGAGGGCGGCAGGCTTTACGGCCGCGGCACCACCGACATGAAGGGCTTTCTCGCCTGCGCATTGGCCGTGCTTCCCGAACTTTTGGCGATGAATCTGCGACAGCCAGTTCATCTCGCGTTCTCCTATGACGAAGAGGCGGGTTGCCGTGGCGTGCCGCACCTCTTAGCGGCGTTGCCGAGCTTATGCGAGAAGCCGCTTGGCGCGATTATCGGCGAGCCGAGCCGGATGCAGCCTGTGCGCGCGCACAAGGGGAAGGCGGCCGCACGGCTCGAGGTGATCGGGCGATCCGGCCATTCGTCACGCCCCGATCTCGGACTCAATGCGGTGCACGCCATGGCCGGTGTCATCACGCACGTCGTGGCCTATGGCCAATCCCTCGCCGACGGGCCGTTCGATGATAATTTCGAGCCCCCATATTCTTCCTTGCAGGTGGGCGTCATCGCCGGTGGACAAGCCGTCAACATCATCCCCGACCGTTGCACCGCTGACGTCGAGGTGCGTGCCGTGCCCGGCGTTTCTCCATCCTCCCTGCTTGAGCCGGTCAAGGCCCGGCTTTTCGATCTGCGCGACAGTGGCTTCGATGTGGCGTGGCACGAGTTGAGTTCCTATCCCGCCCTTGCGCCCGCGAATGGGAGGGATCTAGCGGCCGTTATGACGGAGCTGACGGGGCAGGAGCCGCTGACAGCCGTCAGCTTCGGTACGGAGGCCGGGCTTTATCAGCAGGCCGGAATCGATGCGGTCATTTGCGGCCCCGGCGATATCGGCCGTGCCCATCGTGCCGACGAATATATCGAGATCGGTGAACTCGCCGCTTGCCGGAAGATGATCGAGGGGCTCGGCGCGCTTCTTGCGGCCTGAAGGAAGGGGCGGTCACCATGGCGTTTCTTTTCAATTCCGATGCCGCGCGTGCCGCGGTCTTCCGCGAGATATTTGCGCGCCAGATCCCGGATCTGGAATTCCTCCATTCCGGCGATGAAATGGAGCCAGAGAAGGTGCGCTATCTCATTACCTGGACGGTGCCGGACGAGATTTCGCGCTACCGCAATCTGGAAGTGCTGTTTTCCACCGGCGCGGGCGTCGACCAGTTCAAGCAGGACGTGGTGCCAAGCCATGTGAAGCTGGTGCGCATGGTCGAGGATGGCATCATACGCATGATGCAGGAATACGTCGCGCTCGGCGTGTTGGCGCTCCACCGGCAGATGCCCGCCTATCTCGAGCAGCAGACAAGGTGCCTCTGGCAACCGATTGCCGGTCGACAGGCGGCCGAACGCCGGGTTGGCTTCCTCGGCCTTGGCATGCTGGCCCGCGCGGCTATCGAGCGCTTGAAGCCGTTCCAGTTTCCGCTTGCCGGGTGGAGCCGCAGCGAAAAGCGGATAGAGGACGTCGCCTGTTTTCACGGCAGGGACCAACTCGCGGGCTTTCTGAAGCAAACGGATATTCTCGTCTGCCTGCTCCCGCTCACGGAACAAACGCACGGCATGCTCGATGCAGAGTTCTTCGACTTACTGCCCGTCGGGGCGCAGCTGCTGCATGTCGGCAGAGGTCCGCAACTAGACCAGGCCGCGCTGATCAACGCGCTCGACATCGGTCATGTATCTGCGGCGATGCTTGATGTCACTGATCCAGAACCGCTCCCGGAAGACCATCCGCTCTGGTCGCATCCGAAGGTGATGATAACGCCGCATATCGCCTCGGTGACGCAACCGCATACGGCGGCACAATCCGTCGTGGACAATATCCGGCGCCACCGCGCCGGAGAAGAACTGATCGGCCTCGTCGATCGGACACTCGGCTACTAACCAGGAAACATCACATGTCACTTCTGATCACGATCGACACAGTTCCAGACTTCGCGCCGAAGGAGGCATTACCGGCTCCGGAGCGGCTCATTTCCGGCACTCCATCCTTCAAGACCTGGGCGCAGGATGCCTCAAAAGGTGAGAAAGTTCTGACCGGCGTCTGGGAAGCGACGCCCGGCGAGACGCATTCGATCAAGGGAACTATCTACGAGTTCTGCCACATCGTTTCGGGTCTCGTCGAAATCGAGGAGAAGGGCGGTGAGACCAAGACCTACCGCGCCGGCGACAGTTTCGTGATGAAGCCGGGTTTCGTCGGCGTCTGGCGCACGATCGAGACCGTACGCAAGATCTACGTCAGCGTTTATGACTGAGTTCAGTGCTCAAGGTCCGGCCGAATAGAGCGCGCGGCGGTTCCAGAACAATCGGCTTTCCAAGTTCCGCCTGACGCGATTCGACGCCGTCGGGCGGCTCATCCTCGACCGAAAATGCGGCGGGCGATCCACTATTGTTCCGATGACGCTAGTGCGAACGAGGACCTCCATCAATGAAGACCTACAAGATAGCGCTCATCCCCGGCGACGGCATCGGCAAGAACGTGACGCAGGCGGCATGGCAGGTGCTGCAGGCGGCGGCTAAGCGGGGCGGTTTCGCCCTTGCTGACACAAGATTCCCATGGTCGTGCGCCTACTACCTGGAGACCGGTGCAATGATGCCGTCAGACGGCATCGAGACACTTCGAAAATTCGATGCGATCTATCTCGGCGCTGTGGGCTGGTCCGCAGAAGTGCCCGACTCAGTATCGCTTCACGGATTGCTCCTGCCGATCCGCAAAGGGTTCACGCAGTACGCCAACATACGACCGCACCGGCTGTTGCCGGGCGTTCAGGGGCCCCTCCGCTCCGATGGTTTCGACATCCTGTGCATCCGCGAGAATACGGAAGGCGAATATTCCGGCGCCGGCGGGCGCGTCCATTCCGGCACAGCCAATGAGGTCGCGATTGAGACAGCAATCTTCACGCGTGCGGGTGTCGAACGGATCATGCGTTTCGGTTTCGAACAGGCGCGGGCGCGCCGCAAGAAGCTGGCATCTGTCACCAAATCCAACGCGCAGAAACATTCCATGGTTTTCTGGGATGAGGTCACGCGCGAGATAGCGAAAGACTATTCCGATGTAGAGGTCTCGCACTACCACATCGACGCCATGGCTGCCCGCATGGTGCTGGCGCCGGAAAGCCTCGACGTAATCGTCGCCTCGAACCTGTTTGGCGACATCCTCACTGATATTGGAGCGGCCATCCAGGGCGGGCTGGGTTATGCCGCCTCTGCCAATATCAATCCCGATCGCAGCGCGCCTTCCATGTTCGAGCCGGTCCATGGTTCGGCGCCCGACATCGCGCATCTCGGCGTCGCCAATCCGATCGCCGCGATCTGGTCCGGTGCGATGATGCTCGGGCATCTGGGTGAGGGGCAGGCTGCGGCAGAAGTGATGTCGGCGATCGAGTCCGCAACCGCGCGGGGGATTGGCACGATCGCAGGCAAGGACAGGACTGAAACAATCACGCAGGCCGTGCTGGCAGGATTAACCTGAAAGAGCAGAGGAAAGACCATGAATGCGATGACGAAGATTGGTATGTTCAACGATTCCGACCTTTTCCGCCAGCAGGCGCTGATTGGCGGTGTCTGGTGGGATGCGGAAACGAAGGGCGTGGTCGATGTCATTGACCCTGCCAGCCAAAGTGTTCTCGGCACCGTTCCCGAAATGGCGGAGAACGAGACGAGAGCCGCAATCGACGCTGCGGCTGAGGCCTTCAAAGGCTGGAAGAAAAGGACCCATGCCGAGCGTGCAGGATTTCTGGAGCGCTGGCACGACCTCATCCGCCAGCACGAACAGGATCTCGCGCTCCTGCTGACGCTGGAACAAGGCAAGCCGCTTGCCGAGGCGTTGGCGGAAATCCGCTACGGCGCATCTTTTGTGAAATGGTTTGCGGAGGAGGCGCGCCGGATCGGTGGCTCGACCATTCCGTCACCCACGGCCGATCGCCGCATTCTGGTGCTGAAAGAACCCGTCGGCGTCTGCGCCATCATCACGCCGTGGAATTTCCCCAACGCGATGATCACGCGCAAAGTAGCACCGGCGCTGGCCGCAGGCTGCACGGTTGTCATCAAGCCGTCGGAATTTACGCCATTCTCGGCGCTCGCGCTCGGCGTCCTGGCGGACCGAGCCGGCATCCCGGCAGGCGTTATCAACATCGTAACCGGCATGCCGGCGGAGATCGGCAAAGAGCTGATGGCCAACGAGACGGTGCGCAAGATCTCGTTCACCGGTTCGACCCGCGTCGGTGCGCTGCTCATGCGTGGCGCGGCCGATAGCATCAAGCGGCTGAGCCTGGAGCTTGGCGGCAACGCGCCCTTCATCGTCTTTGACGACGCCGATCTGGATAAGGCAATTGAAGGGGTGATCGCATCCAAGTTCCGCAATGGCGGTCAAACCTGCGTTTGCGCGAACCGGATTCTCGTGCAGGAAGGCGTTTACGCCGCTTTCGCCGAAAAGCTGAGCCAGCGCGTCACGCGGATGAGGGTTGGCGCAGGGACCGACGAGGGCACTGAGATCGGCCCGATGATCAACGCGGCCGCGATCGACAAGATCGAGCGTCACATCGCGGATGCACAGGCGAAAGGTGCGCAGATCATCGCCCAGAGCGAGACGGTGCCGGAGGGCAAGCAATATGCACGGCCCGTCGTGCTGGGAGAGGCTACTACCGAGATGCTCCTGGCATCGGAAGAGACGTTCGGTCCGGTGGCGCCGCTTTTTCGCTTCGAGACGGAGGAAGAGGCCATCGCCATCGCGAACGGTACGCCGTTCGGCCTTGCCGCCTACTTCTACACCGACAACCTCCAACGGTCATGGCGTGTTGCCGAGGCGCTGGAGTTCGGTATGGTCGGGCTCAACACAGGCATGATCTCGACCGAGGTTGCGCCTTTCGGCGGTGTCAAGCAGTCAGGAGTGGGGCGCGAAGGATCGCAGCTCGGCATCGAGGAATATCTCGAGGTCAAGACGCTTCATGTTGGCGGGCTTAACTAGTTATCTTGCAAGCAGGTGGAAACACTTGCAGCCCCTAAAGCGTTGGAACAACAAAGAAAGGGGCGGTGAAAACCGCCCCTTTCTCTATTGCGACCAGTGATTATTAACGTTTTGGGAGCACCTCAGTCTGGCGCGACTGCGCCAGCAAACAGACGTTCAGGCGAATTCCCGAACGGGCTCCAGTCCGATGGCGCCGGCCAGACCGCCGATATCCTTGATTTCGGTATATTCGTAGAAGGGGTTTGCAGGCTCGTGGCCGCGGTTCACCCAGACCTTGCTCTTGATACCGAGATCATAGGCGGTCATGAGATCATAGCGAAATGAGGACGACACGTGCGTAATGTCCTCCGGGCCGCAGCCGAGCTTCTCGAACATATATTCGAAGCCCTTCATCAAAGGCTTGTAGGCGCCGGTCTCCTCGGCCGTGATGACCATGTGGAACGGCGCGCCGAGTTTTTCCACGTTCGACATGATCAGGCTCTTCATGGAGTTCGACAGGATCACCAGCGGGATTTCCTTGGCGACCTTGGCCAGGCCCGCCGGGACATCCGGGTGCGGACCCCATGTCGGCACTTCCGCATAGATGCGCTGGGCATCCTCGGGCCGGAATGCGACGCCGTTGCGTTTGCAGGTCCGTTCCACAGAATTGTGCACGACCTCGCTGTACGGCTTCCAGGCGCCAAGAACCTCATCGAGGCGATAGGCCGAGAAATCCCTGATGAACTGCGCCATCCCAGCTGGAGAGAGCTGCGCGCCGTATACGCGTCTCGCCGCGCCCGCCATGTCGAAGTTGGTCAGTGTACCGTAGCAGTCGAAGGTGATGTATTTCGGTCTGAACTGGGTCATGAGCGTCGATCCTTCCAATCCTGTCGGCACAGCGTGCCTTTAACAGCAAGGATCATAGTGAGAACCGAGAAGACTAGTCGCCGCATTCGATGTGCCCTGAAGCAGATTGTTTTGTATTGCGTGAGAGCTTTGGCAGAGAGTTGCGCCTGAGTTCGTTTCGAGCTTCGGCGGGAGCGCGACCTTTCAGCCGTGCGTCGGCATAAGATACGGCGCCAGCGGCAAAGGAAAGTCAAAACGCCTATCGCTCAGGTTCTGGTCGGGAGGAACTGCTGTCCGCGGCAGCCTATCTTGGGCCTAGGAGAATTCAGGCCCGGAATGAACCATGACCGCGCAGCAGATCACGCTGGAAACGATGACAATGGCGCATCTGAGCGGTGTTGTCGAACTGTCGCGGCAGGTTGGTGGGCCGGTGGTGGCGAGAAGCAATTCCGAAGCACCGAACCTGATCGACTTCCTGCTGGCCGACAGTGCGGGCGAGTTTGTCCGTATCGACACCGAATCTACAGATATCGGCGAATGGCTCACCCGTCCTGCCTGGCTCACGTCGTCGGTGGCATAATGATGCGACGAACCGCAGATGAGCTGAAGGACGAAACCACACCACACCGGACTTATGCTCTCGTCAGTCAGGCACTACGCTGAATCGGAGGAAGAAATGCTGGCAAACTCACTGATCGAACTCGATCGCGCACATCTGGTTCACCCGTTTTCATGCTATCGGAGCCACGAGGAGACGGGCGTGCGGGTGCTCAAATCCGCCAAGGGCGCAACAGTGACCGATGCAAGCGGGAAAACCCTGCTGGACGGATTCGCCGGTCTATGGTGTGTAAACATCGGATACGGCCAGGAAAGCGTCGTTGAAGCAGCCGCAAAGCAGCTAAGAGAGCTTCCCTATGCGACGGGATATTTCGGGCTGGGATCCGAGCCTGCCATTCGCCTTGCTGCCAGGCTTGCCGAACTGGCGCCCGGCGATTTGAACCATGTCTATTTCACGCTTGGCGGCTCCGACGCGATAGACAGTACGATCCGCTTCATTCGCTATTACTACCATGCCACGGGTACGCCGCAAAAGGACCAGTTCATCTCGGTCGAGTATGGCTACCATGGATCCTCGACGGCAGGGTCAGGTCTGACCGCGATCCCGGCTTTCCATGCGGGTTTCGGCGTGCCATACGACTGGCAGCACAAAATTCCTTCGCACTACGCCTATCGCAATCCCGTCGGTTCCGACCCGCAGGCGATCATCGATGCATCGGTCGCGGCCCTGCGGGCCAAAATCGCGGAACTCGGCGCGGGCCGCGTTGCGGCCTTCTACGCCGAACCCATCCAGGGTTCGGGCGGTGTCCTCGTTCCACCAACGGGTTGGCTGAAGGCTCTGCACGCCGTGTGCAAGGAACACGACATTCTGTTCGTTGTCGACGAAGTTATCACTGCCTTTGGCCGTACCGGCCCCCTCTTCGCCTGTGAGGAAGACGAGGTCGTGCCGGATTTCATAACCACGGCGAAGGGACTGACCTCGGGCTACGTGCCGATGGGCGCCGTCTTCATGTCGGACCACGTCTACAATACCATCGCGGACGGAGCCGGCAAAGCGGCTGTCGGCCATGGCTATACTTATTCGGCCCATCCCGTGAGCGCGGCGGTCGGGCTCGAATGCCTCCGTCTCTATGAAGACAGCTTGCTCGAGAATGGGCGCAAGGCCGGGAAGCGCCTGATGGACGGCCTTCGCTCGCTCACCAACCACCCGCTGGTTGGCGACATCCGCGGTCGCGGCATGCTGGCAGCAATTGAGTTGGTCACCGACAAGGAGCGCAAAACGCCGCTGCCGGCGGCGGCCGATCCGGGGCGCCGCATCTTCGAGCGCGCGTGGGCGAACGGCCTTGTCATCCGCTCCTTCAACAGCGGCATCCTCGGCTTTGCGCCGCCGCTCTGCTGCACCGAGGACGATATTGATGGAATCCTCGAACGTACCCGAATGACGCTGGATCAAACCCTCGAAGACAAGGACGTTCGGTCAGCGATGAAGGGATGATCATTGCCATCGCCGAAGCGACCTCGGTCACTGCGGTAGACGCCTAATGCATGTCGCGCAAAAGTGTGCAGCGGTTTTGCGATAACGACATGCATCAAAACAAGAACCTAAAGAAAACAAGAACCTAAAGCGCGTCGCACGAGGCCGGTCGAACGCGACGCGCGTTAGCGGCCCCAAAGCAAATCCTCAGGTGATGCCGCCGTCTGCCAAGTGCAAAGCAATTTGCCGGTATGTGGATTCTCTTGCCGTTGCACAAGCGCAGCGAAAACAGCAACAGGGAGCGCTGGCGCGCGGCTCTCCAGGTCCAAGACTGCGGAGCAGCTTTCTCATTTGTCGAAAATGATGTCGAGAGGCAAATGGGATTTCACGATTGGGGACTTCAGCACGACGAAGCTGAAATATTTGTCGATTCCGATATCCAATTCGATCATGCGCTCCATGATCGTCTGGTACTCGCTGATGCCCGCTGTGACAAACTTCACTAGGTAGTCGTAACCGCCTGAAACCAGATGGCATTCGATGACAGAATCGACTTTCTGAATTGCGGTGAGAAATCTCGCGAAGTCGTTCTGTTGATGGTGCTTGAGCGTGACTTCGGTGAAGATCGTTAGAGTCTGTCCGAGCTTGGACACGTCGATCTGGGCGGAATAGCCGGTGATGAAGCCTTCCGCCTGAAGCTTCTTCACCCGCATCAGGCAAGGGCTCGGCGAAAGGTTGACCAGGTCGGCTAGCTCGACATTCGTGACCCGCCCGTTCTTTTGCAATTGGGATAAGATCTTGATGTCGATCTTGTCGAGCTTCATTGGAAATCTGTCACACGTTCGAACCGCGGATCGTCCGGCAGACGGCGTCCGTCACTTCCTGCGTGGTCGCTGTCCCTCCCACGTCGGGCGTCAGCACCCCTTCACTCGTCGCCGTTTCCACAGCGCTCATCAACCGGACGGCCGCTGCGCTCTCGCCCAGATGTTCGAGCATCTGGGCAGCGGTCCAGAAGGTGGCGACCGGGTTGGCGATACCCTTGCCGGCGATGTCGAATGCCGAGCCGTGAATTGGCTCGAACATCGAGGGATAGCGCCGCTCGGGATCAATGTTGGCGGTCGGTGCAACGCCGAGACTGCCCGCGAGCGCGCCTGCAAGGTCCGACAATATGTCGGCGTGAAGATTGGTGGCGACGATCGTATCTAGGCTCCGAGGTTTCAACGTCATACGCACTGTCATAGCATCGACTAGCATCTTGTCCCACTCGACGTCGGGGAATTCCCGCGCCACCTCGGCTGCGATTTCGTCCCACATTACCATGCCGTGACGCTGCGCGTTGGATTTCGTAACAACAGTCAGGAGCTTTCGCGGCCGTGACTGCGCCAGCCGGAATGCATAGCGCATGATGCGGGTGACGCCGACGCGCGTGAAGATCGCGACCTCGGTTCCGACCTCCTCGGGGAGGCCGCGATGGGCGCGGCCGCCGTGGCCCGAATACTCGCCCTCGGAATTCTCACGCACGATCACCCAATCCAGATCGCCAGGGCCAACGCCCGCCAGCGGCGAAACAATCCCGGGCAATATCCTGGTCGGCCGCACGTTGGCGTACTGATCAAAGCCTTGGCAGATCGGCAGCCGGAGGCCCCAGAGCGTGATGTCGTCGGGCAGATCGGGAGCGCCTACCGCGCCAAAGAAGATGGCGTCGAAGCGCTTCAGTTGCGCCACTCCATCTTCGGGCATCATCCGACCATGGGCCTTGTAATAGTCTGAGCCCCAGTCGAAGTGCTGGACGCGCAGCTTGAAGTCGCCGCAGCGCTGCTGCAGCACCTCAAGCGCCTGGAGACCTGCGGCAATCACCTCCGGGCCGATCCCGTCGGCAGGAATGGCGGCAATCTCATATTCGCGCATCGTTACTTCCCTGTTTTTGGTGCTGGCCGCCTCGTGACCTCAATCTCGTGCGCGACCGATTGTACCTTGGCAAGACGGTCTTCTCAGAATTCAGTGACCTGGCCCCACGCCACGGTCTTCAGGCGCTTCGGTCAACTAGGACGCGGATCGACACTGGTCTCGCTGCCCAAGCGCAGCCTAGCGTATGGGCCTCAGCCGTAAGCCGTGAACTTTGTACGAGGGCGGAACATCCTGCCGTTTGAGGGATGAAAGACGGGCAATTGTTGCGACGAATGACCGGTTGGGTCGCACCTCACCTGCGGAGTCGATCATACACTCATTGCATCGGATCGACCCCGGATGAGTATGAGGGTGACACGGTAATGAAGTTTGCTTCCTACTGGCACGATACTTCGGTTCCATTGGCGGATCCGTGGCCGATCCGGTCTCGGGGGATTTCGAGGTGGCCGTGATTCACACCGGCAAGCCATGGTTTCCTCCCATGCCTCCCACGGTAGGCACATACTATCGTCTGAAGGATGCGGTCGCGTGACCCGGGCGGCGGAAAACGCGCAGAGTGAAATGCCAAATTTGGCCTCCTTTGCAGAAGTTCCTGCTGCCTGCGTGCTAAGTTTCAACGACTCTGCCGGCCAGAAGGGGTCACACTCATTGTCGACTAAGGTCCGTTACTCCCCGGACATCCGCCAAGAGGCAGGCAGGCTCCGCAGGGCCACGACAGGGAGGCTTGAAAGTGAGCCGGAGAGCTCACGATAGGGAACAGTTTGACCGATTGATCGCCACGAGGCGGAGATCGAAAACGCAATCCGCAGCGGGCTAAAGAGCGCGGCTGAGAAGGGAGAGGTCTCGATGATCGCCAGCATCCAAGCTGTAGCTCCTCATGAAGTTGCGCTTTCGGTGCGCGACCTGACCGTAAGCCTGCCGGCCGGCATGGAGCGGGTCCATGCGGTCGAGAATATCTCGTTTGATCTGAAACGCGGCCAGATCCTCTGCATCATAGGCGAGTCCGGATCGGGTAAGTCGGTCACGGCGAACGCGATCATGGGGCTTCTGCCAAAGGTGATCCGCCTCTCATCGGGTGTCATCCAGCTGGAGGGGATGAACATCATCGGCATGTCGCCAGACAAGCTGCGCAACCTGCGTGGACGGGTCGTATCGATGATCTTTCAGGATCCGCTCTCAGCGCTCAATCCCCTGATGACGGTGGGCGCGCAGATTGACGAGGTCATGGCCGCGCATGGCTTCGGTACGCCACAAACCTGCCGCAACCGCGCCGTTGAGCTGCTCACTGAAGTGGGCCTACCAGATCCCCAACTCATGTATCACCAGTATCCTTTCCGGCTTTCGGGCGGGCAACGGCAGCGCGTCATGATTGCCATGGCCTTGGCGCTCGAGCCGACGGTGCTGATCGCCGATGAGCCAACCACCGCCCTCGACGTCACCACCCAGGCACAGATCCTGCAACTGATCAGCGACATTCAGCGGCGCAAGGGCATGAGCGTGATGTTCATCACCCATGATTTCGGTGTGGTGGCAGAGATCGCCGACAGCGTCGTGGTGATGGAAAAGGGCCACATCGTCGAACAGGGTAGCGCCGAGCAGGTGTTGAAGTCGCCCAAGCATCCTTATACCCGGCGCCTGATCGCGGCCGTACCGCATTTGACCGGCGAAGATCGCCCTCGTCTGGAGTCGGCCAGCAAGGAGCCGATCCTGAAGGTTGAGGGTCTGGTGAAGACCTATCGTGGTGGCAGCGCGCTGTTCGGCGCGCAGCGGACTGTGACAGCGGTGAACGAGGTCTCGTTCGAACTCGCGCCCGGCCGCACGCTGGGGGTCGTAGGCGAGAGCGGTTCGGGAAAGTCGTCGCTGGGCCGGCTGTTGATCAAACTGCTGGACAGCGACGGCGGCGGGATTTTGTTCGAGGGATCTGACATAGCCAAGCTTTCCGAAGCGAAGTTCCGCCCTCTTCGACCGCGGATCCAGATGATCTTCCAGGATCCCTTCGCGTCGCTGAACCCACGCTCAACGGTTGGCCACATCATGACGGTAGGGCCGGTGGCACACGGGATGCCTTATGCCCAAGCGCGCGAGGAAGCGCGTGCGCTCCTGGCTCATGTCGGTCTCGATGCCGGCGCCTTTGGCCGCTATCCGCACGAGTTCTCGGGTGGGCAACGCCAGCGCATCGGCATCGCTCGTGCGCTGATGTTCAAGCCGAAGCTGCTCATTGCCGACGAGGCGGTCTCCGCACTCGACGTCTCGATCCAGGCGCAGATCCTGCAGCTTCTGGACCAGATCCAGCGCGAGACCGGCGTGTCGATGGTTTTCATCACACACGACCTGCGCGTCGCCAGCCAGATCTGCGACGAAATCGCTGTGATGCAGAAGGGCCGGATCGTCGAGCGCGGACCGCCCTCGCAGATATTCCTGAACCCGCAAGCAGCCTACACGCGCCAACTCGTAGCGGCAATTCCAGGAGAGCGGCCGGGCAATGCCCGTCCAGTTGCAGCAAACGCATAAGAAATAACAAGAGAGGAACTACCATGACCAGAAATTCATCGACTACGTCCAACTACTCGAGGCGCGAAGCGCTGCGACTGATGGCGATAGGTGGGGCTGCAGGCCTCATCGCGCCCAACCTGCTGGGCAAGCCCGCCTTCGCCAAGACCCCTCCTGCGGGCCCGGCCGGTCGCGTCGTCGTCGGCCTCTCGCAAGAGCCGACCGTGTTCAATCCGTTGATGGCGCATATCGAAGTCGATGACGCGGTCCATTTCTCGGTTTTCGACGCGCTGGTCCGCATGGATCCCCAAGGTGGCCTACATCCAAACCTCGCAGCCGAGGTGCCAAGCCAGAAGAATGGCGGCATTTCGGAGGACGGTCTCAACTGGCGCATCCGGTTGCGTGACAATGCCCGCTGGCACGATGGTGAGCCCTTCACGGCCGAGGACGTGAAATTCACCCTTGAGCTCATCACGAACCCGAAGTTTCGCGCTTGGCGCACGAGCGGCCATTCGCTCGTGCAGGACATCACAGTGGTTTCGCCCACCGAGATCACTTGGCGGATGAAGGAGGCTTTTGCGCCCTATCTTTCGTTCTTGGCCGAAACCTTCATCGTGCCCAAGCACATTCTGGAGAAAGAGGCCGATCCGAATACAGCCGCGTTCAACCAGGCGCCAGTCGGCACCGGCGCATTCAAATGGAGCCAGCGCGTCGCGGGCGATCATATCGAGCTCGTCGCCAATCCTGAGTACGCGGGCGAGGGCCCCTATATCGAGCAGCTCATCTTCAAATACATCCCCGATATGACGGTGCTCTACACGCAGTTCAAGAGCGGCGACGTGGACCTGGTCGATCAGTCGTTCATCACCGCCGACCATTATACTGAAGCCCGCGAACTACCAGACCGCGTGGTGACACTGGAGACAGGGGCATCCTTGGAGTCGATCTACCTCAATTTGGGCCGCCCGCAGTTCAAGGAGTTGGCAGTGCGCCAGGCGCTCTACGCCGCGTTGGACAGGAAGGCGATCGTCGACACGATCTATTACGGCGTGGGCACTCTCACCGAGACCTTCATGCCGAAGGAGTCCTATTACTACGACCCGAACCTGCCGGTTCAGGAGTTCAATCTGGACCGGGCGCGCCAAATCCTGGATGAGGCCGGCTGGGCGCCGGGGCCGGATGGAATCCGCGCCAAGGATGGGGTGCGACTGTCCTTCTCCAACTCAACAACTTCTGGCAACAACCTCCGCGAGCAGACGCAGCAGTTCCTGCAGCAGACGTTTGCCGAGATCGGCGTCGAGATGACGATCTCGAATTTGCCGGCTGCAGTCATGTGGGGCGAGTTCTGGCTGAAGTCGCAATTTGACACCGCCATGGTGGGCGTCACCTATCTGATTGCCGCGGACCCCGACGCCACAAACCGGCTCCATACGAAGGCAATCGCCGCTCAAGGCGGACACGGTTCGAACACCGGGCAATATTCCAACCCTGAAGTCGATGCCCTGCTCGAAAAGGGTGCTCGCAGCTTCGATCCGGAAGAACGGCGCGGGATCTATAATCGCGTGCAGGAAGTGGTGCGCCATGATCTGCCCTTCCTGCCGCTGTTCGCGTACACAATCGTCCTTGGGCGCAAGAAAGGGTTGGACGGCTTCGAGCCCAACGCCAACACCCGCACCGCGTCGTGGGATGCCGCGGCCTGGCAGTGGAAGGCCTAATCCACGCAGTTGCCGCCGCCCGATCCACTGCGGCGGCGGCAACACACTAAGATCATCAACCCACAATGGAGGACTCGGATGCGCGGCTTCCTGCTCAATCGCCTCTCGCAGAGCCTGGTGCTGCTTGTGATCGTCTCGATCATCGGCTTCGGCATTCTGAACCTCCTCCCCGGCGGCCCCCTGGCACAATTCGGACTCGATCCCGGAATGACCCAGCAGGATATCGAGCGCCTCAAGGGGCTGCTGGGCCTTGATCGCCCTATATGGATCCAATATCTGGACTGGGCATGGCGGCTGGTGCGGGGCGACTGGGGTCACTCCTTCCGCGACGGAGCGCCGGTATTGGAGATCATTGGCAGCCATCTGTTCGCCACGCTGCTGCTGATGGGGTCCTCAACCGCGATTGCGATCTCCATTGGCGCCTGGATTGGAATTCGGGGCGCCACGCGCCGCTACTCACTATTCGACTATCTCGCAACCGTTGGCGCCATGGTCGCATTGTCGGTCCCTACCTTCTGGTTCGGCCTCGTAGGCATCTACATCTTTTCCTTGAAGTTAGGCTGGCTGCCCGCGGGCAATATGTCCGAGATCGGCGATAGCTCGATCCTGGGCTATCTCCACCATCTGATCCTGCCAAGTGTCGTATTGTCGCTGGTCCATGTCGCGATCTGGAGCCGCTACATGCGGACGGCGACACTCGACGCCATTAGCCAGGACTTCGTTAAAACGGCTCGGGCCAAGGGGTTGAGTGAACGCCGGATTCTGATGAAGCATGTCGTTGGCAACGCGCTTTTGCCGATGATTACCTTGGCCGGGATGCAGCTTCCCAGCATTCTGACCGGCGCGCTGGTGACCGAAACCGTCTTTACCTGGCCGGGAATGGGACGGTTGTTCCTCGATAGCCTTGGTTACAGCGACTATCCGGTTGTGATGGGGCTACTGATGTTCTCCGCCATCCTCGTTCTGCTTGGAAACCTGATCGCCGACATTGTCGTCGCTATTGTCGATCCGCGCATTCGTCTGGCCTGAGCGCGCAACTTCCCCGACAGGAGACAGCCGATATGACCGCTCTCACCGCAAATGCAGCTCCAAGCCGATGGAGAAACAACCGCGCGGCACTTCGTTTCATGCGGCATCGCTTGGCGCTGCTCGGGTTGGCGATGATCATCTTCCTGAGCCTCGCTTGCGTCCTCGGCCCCCATCTCCTGCCTTATGACTCCCTGTACATCGATCTGCGGGCCCGCTTTGCCCCGCCGCTGACGGGTTATCACTTTCTAGGTACCGATCCGCTCGGCCGTGACCTTGCGGCAAGACTCTTGATGGCGGGACGAATCTCGCTGCTGGTGGGTTTCTTCGCCATGGTGTTGTCGACGCTCATCGGCACGCTGGTCGGCGTGATTGCAGGCTATCGCGGCGGCTGGGTTGGGGCGGCGCTGATGCGCACCGTCGATGGATTCCTGTCGTTCCCATCGATCTTTCTGCTGCTGGCGCTGGCTGCGGCACTGAAGCCCAGTCCTGTGATGATCACCATCATTATTGCCCTCACCAGTTGGATGGAGGTTGCCCGCATCGTCGAAGCGGAGGTCCGCTCGTTACGCGAACGCGAGTTCGTCCTGGCTGGCCGAATGCTGGGGCTGAGCGGCACGCACATCATGTTCCGCGAGATACTGCCCAACGCAATGGGCCCGATTATCGTCGCTTCCACCTTGACGGTCGCGCGCGCCATTCTCATGGAAGCCTACATCAGCTTCCTCGGCTACGGGATCCAGCCGCCACTGCCCAGCTGGGGCAACATGCTCAATGGCGCCCAGCAATATCTGGGCAGCGCACCTTGGCTGGCAATCATTCCCGGAGCTGCAATCACCATCGCGGTAACCAGTTTCAATTTCATTGGTGACGGACTGCGCGACGCGCTGGACGTACGAGATGACCATATTTGAGGTACCGCGACCGATCGCTTTCTTAATCCCTGGAACATCAAGAGAAGTCAGTCACGTGCACGAGCCCAAAATCGAGAAGAACACGCCCTATTGGTGGGAAGCGGCGCCCGTCATGCCGCTGCCGCGGAAGCCCCTCGCAAAAAAGCTTGACGTGGCAATTGTCGGCGCCGGTTATGCCGGGCTTTCGGCCGGGCTTGTGCTGGTGCGCGAAGGACGCTCGGTCGCAGCCTTTGATACGATGAATCCGGGCGAGGGTGCTTCTACACGCAACGGCGGAATTACCAGCGGAAGCATCCGGCCGGACTATGCCACGATCACCCGGCGCTTCGGTGAAGAGAAGGCCATGGCGATCGAGGCCGAGGGCAAGATCGCGCGCGAATTCCTCTACGACTTCATCAGGACCGAAGGGCTGGACTGCGACTTCCGACTGGTTGGCCAGTTCAAGGGCGCTTTTGGATATCAACAGTATGAGAAGATGGCGCGCGGCGCCGAGACGCTGGCGAAGAAACTGGGGATCGAGTCCTTCGCCGTTCCGCATGCTGAGCAGCGAAATTATATCGGAACCGATTTCTACCGCGGCGGAACCGTTCGGATGGACATTGGCGCGCTGCACCCCGCAAAATTCCACGCTGAACTCCTGCGGGTGGCGCTCGCATCCGGGTTGACGGTCCATTCGCATACAGTGGTCAAGTCGATCGAGAGGAATGGTTCGGGGTTCCGCGTCGCGACTTCGGCAGGGACGGTGGATGCACGGCAGGTTCTGGTCTGTACCAACGGCTATACCGACGGCGCCGCTCCCTTCCTTCGGCGCCGCCTGGTTCCGGTCCGCAGCCGGATCATCGTGACCGAGGAACTTGCGCCCGATGTCATGGCGCGACTGATGCCGAAGCTGATGACGATCACCGAGAACCGGCAACTCGGTTTCTATTATCGTCCCTCGCCCGACGGAAAACGCATTCTGCTGGGGGGACGTGACAGTTCTCGCGTCGGCGACCCGGCGGCGCCGAAACTTCTCCTACGCAAGGGCCTCGTGAACCTTTTCCCGGAGTTGGAGAACGTGCGCCTTTCGCATTGCTGGTTCGGCAATGTGGCGATGAACCGAGACATGCTGCCCCGCATCTTCGAAAAGGACGGTATGGTCTATGCAACCGGCTTCTGCGGTTCGGGCGTGGTCTGGGCGCCATGGATCGGTATGCGTGCGGCGCACAAGCTGATGGGGCATGGCGAGCAGTCGCGCACGGCGTTCGACTTTCGACCGCCTTCGGCCGTCCCGCTCTATCGTGGCAATCCGTGGTTCATGCCGGCGATTATCCAGGGCTATCGGTTGCAGGACCGTCTCGCCTTCTGGCGCGCCAGACGCTAGTCGCCGACATCGGGGGCGATCCGTGGTTCATGCGGGCACCCTTTGGCGCGCCCGCCGCTGACACGACTGCGGGATCGCGCGGGGTCACCTTGTTGCCGTGTCGAAAAATCCGTCGGGACTGGGGCCTGGTGCGAAACTGATCAGCGGTGGGACGCCTTTGCGCGGATCAGCGCGTCGGCCATGTAGAGGTCCTGCAGGGAGATGCCGGAACTGTCGAAGACGGTGATCTCATTGTCGAAGCAGCGTCCGAGCGCACGCCTTTCAATAACGTCGCCGATTGGTGTTACCGCAAGCACGCCGACGTCGATCTCGTCGCGCACGTATTGGAACTCGCCGATCTGGACGGACTGGGAAAGCAGATCACAAAACAGACGTGCCTTGGGAAACAATTCGCTCGGCAATTCGCGTTTGCCTGGAGCATCCGACCCGATGCTGACGATATGGGTTCCGGGTCCCACCCAAGCGGCATCGAACAGCGGTTCGCGTGCGGGTGTCGCCGTCACCACGATGTCGGCCGTGCGCACGGCATCTTCCGGCAAGGCAGCGCGCGCCTTCAGTCCCCTTTCGCCGATCTGATCGACAAAAGCGTCGCGCCGCGGCGAAGGCCGGGCCACGACCAGCACGGTTTCGATTGGGCGGCTGCGTGCCAGCGCCATCCACTTCGAAGCTCGCCTGGTTGCCGGCCCCGAAGATCGCCAGAACCTTGGCTTGCTTGCGCGCAAGAAGATCGGCCGCAACCGCGTCGGCGGCGGCCGTCCTGTAGGCGTTGACCTTCCCGGCCTCGACTACGGCGCCGAGCCGACCTGTATGCTGATCGAGCAGCACGATGGTCGAGTTGTGGCGGGGAAGGCCACGTGCCGGGTTGCCCGACCAGAAGGAGCCAATTTTCACGCCGGTCAGTTCGTCCGACGAACCGGATTTGATTGAGAAAGTATTGGTCGCATCATGCGTGCGCCCGAGAACAGCAGGAAAGACCCAATTCTGCCGCGATGCTGAGACGAGGGCGGCTGACTCCTCTTCGCTGATGTAGATCATCCAAAATTCCTCCTGAGCATCAAGCGTTTCATCGCCGGGGAGTGTTGCGGCTATGCCATTGCCATTGGGGATCGTGCGGACGTGACGCCGATCACGGGCAACCACAAAGCGGCGATTCAAAGTGCCAGGTATTCCTCGCCTGATTTGCGCGATTTGGCATGCCGAGGAACTGCTTAAAACGAACAATCCCGCTGATTTGAAGGGGCAAAACAGCAGCGAAATCTGTCCGCCGGGCGCGACTCTAAGGTCCGACTTCAATCCGACTCTGGATCAAGTGACAGCGTTGCACCTTATGACCGTTGAGCATGACAGAGATATCGTCAGCGCCCCGACCGAGCTGATGAAATTGGAAACCCGCCATTTGCCGGGCGCGCTGAAGCTGTCGCAGGAGATGGCCTGGCCCTACCGCCAGGAGGATTGGGAATTTGCCCTGATGGTCGGCAATGGCCTGGTCCTCGAGAGGGCAGGACAGGTGATTGGCACGGCCATGTCCTGGAATTACGGACATTCCTATGCCACGGTCGGGATGATCATAGTTACTGGCTCCGCGCAAGGCGGTGGCAACGGCGCCCGGCTCTTTGATGGGTTGCTTGAGGCGACACACGGCCGCAACGTGCTGCTCAACTCAACCGAAGAGGGGCTGGCGCTCTACAAGCGACGCGGCTTCACTGCCTGGGGCACGGTGCTTCAGCACCAGGGCTCGCTGACTGTCCCCGTGACGCGGAGTACCGGCGACGACATCCGTCAAGCGACAGCCTCCGACCTCACGCCGATCCAGGCCTTCGACGAATCGGCCACGGGCATGCCCCGGCTGGCGATGGTGGCTGCGCTCGCCGATGTGGGCAACGCACTGCTCATTGAGCGCAGGGGACGGATTGCAGGCTACGCTATCGCGAGGAGGTTTGGCCGCGGCTATGTGGTCGGCCCTTGTGCAGCCGAGAGCGACCAAGACGCGCGGCTTCTGATCCTGGCCCAGCTTTCGAAGCTTCACGATCAATTCGTTCGCATCGACGTCTATGCCGAGGATGGATTGGGTGACTGGCTTGAGAGCCTTGGCCTTCAGCGGTCCGGCAGTGCGACCGCCATGGTCAAAGGGCAACGGCCCGCCGTCGAGGGGCCAGCCCATATATATGCATTGGCAAACCAGTCGTTCACTTAGGAAATGAGATTATGAACAAGGTGGCGGCAAACCTGGCAGTGAGCGAGACGGCTAGGACGATCGACGCCTTGGTCACCCCGGCGCTGCTTCTGGACCGTGGCCGGCTCGAGCAAAACATCCAGGGTCTGGCTGGGCGCGCCAAGAAGCTTGGCGTGGTGCTGCGCCCGCATATGAAGACGGCCAAAAGCATCGACGTCGCCCGATACGCGTTCCACCGCGAACCCGGTCCGATCACGGTTTCGACCATCGCCGAGGCGGAGTATTTTGCGGGCCATGGCTTTCGAGACATGACCTATGCGGTCGGCATCTCGCCGGCCTCGGCCATGCGTGCCATGGAGCTTTGTCGCCGAACCGGCGCTGATGTGAAGCTGTTGCTCGATTCCGTGGAGCAGGCCGACGCCCTGGCCGGCGTGCGCGAAGCCACCGGCATGACGCCATCTGTTTTCATCGAACTGGACTGCGATGACCATCGCGGTGGCTTGAAGCCGGACGACCCGAAGTTGCTCGACGTGGCCAGCAGGGTCGTCGCTGCCGGTGCCAACCTCGCCGGCGTCCTCGCCCATGCAGGCGAGTCCTATGGCTTGAACACGCCCGATGCGCTGGTCAAGGCAGGCGAGAACGAGCGTTCAGCCACCGTTCGCGCCGCTGAAATCCTGCGCGCCCATGGCCATGCCTGCCCGATCGTCAGCGTCGGCTCGACGCCGACAGCGCATTTCGCCGACAATCTTGATGGAGTCACCGAGCTGCGCGCTGGAGTCTACATGTTCTTCGACCTCGTCCAGCACGGGGTTGGGGTCTGCAACCGCGACGATATCGCCATTTCCGTATTGGCCACGGTGATCGGCTCCAAGCCGGAAAAGGGATGGGTGCTGGTTGACGCCGGGTGGATGGCGCTTTCGCGCGACCGGGGAACCGCAAACCAGCAGATCGACCAGGGTTACGGGGTGGTCTGCGACGAAAAGGGACGGGTGCTTGAAGATGTGATCGTGGCCCAGGCCAGCCAGGAACACGGTATCCTCGCTATTCGTGCCGGTTCTGGAAAGTCCATGCCCGAGTTGCCGCTCGGGTCTCGGGTCCGGATTCTGCCCAATCATGCGTGTGCGATGGCCGCCCAGCATGATTTCTACAGCGTCGTCAACGGAGCCAGCCCCAAGATTGAAGCGCGTTGGGAGCGGATGCGCGGCTGGTAGGCGCGCAACTTCGCTCGGACGTCGCCCTACTCAAATCAACACTGGTGGTCAAGAAAATGAAGTTTACCTCTTATTGGCTGGATACGTCTCAGCGGTTCAATGAAGGGTCGTCCAAACCGCTCGAAGGCCACTATGACGTGGCGATTGTGGGCGGCGGCCTGACCGGCTCCTCGGCCGCGCTGGCCCTTGCCAAAAAGGGCGCCAGGGTTGCCCTGTTGGAGGCCGAAACGATCGGCAACGCCGCGTCCGGCCGCAATGGCGGGATGTGCAACAACGGCTTTGCCCAGAATTATGCAATCATGGCTGGCAAGCACGGCAAGCCCGCCGCAAATGCGCTCTACAAGGCTTTCGACGCTGGCGTCGATATGGTTGAGCGGTTGGTGCAGGAAGAAAAGATCGACTGCAGCTTCTCCCGCGTCGGCAAGCTCAAGCTTGCCGCCAAGCCCGAGCATTACGACATGCTGGCGCGCAGCCAGGAACTGCTGGCGGCCAATGTCGATCCCGAAACGAGGATGATCGCGCGCGACGACCTGCGAACCGAAGTCGGCACCAACCGCTACCATGGCGGGCTGCTCTTTCCCAAGAGCGCGGGCATGCATGTCGGCCGGTTCGTCCGGGGCATCGCGACCGCCGCTGCCCGGCGTGGCGCAGACGTCCATGAACGCTCGCCCGTAATGGCGATGCGCAAGGTTTCAGGCGAGCATGAGGTAACGACGCCAAAGGGCAAGATCGTCGCGCGGCAGGTCCTGTTGGCGAGCGGCATTTCCCAGGTTGGTCCGCTCGGCTGGATCCGCCGGCGCATGATCCCGGTCGGCGCATTTCTGATCGTGACCGAGCCGCTATCGCCCGACCACCTTAAGCGCCTCATGCCGACCGGGCGCATGGTCGTCGACACGCGCAATCTCGTTGTCTACTGGCGGCTCACGCCGGACAATCGCCTTCTGTTCGGCGGGAGGGCGCGCTTTGCCGTGTCCAATCCTCAATCCGACGAAAAAAGCGGCCGGATACTGAAGGCGGCGATGGTCGAGGTTTTTCCGGAACTGGCCGGCACCCGGATCGATTACTGCTGGGGCGGCATGGTCGATATGACCCGCGACCGCCTGCCGCGCGCCGGAGAGCGCGATGGCATCTATTACTCAATGGGCTATAGCGGACACGGGACCCAGATGTCGACGTTGATGGGCACCATCATGGCCGACGTCATGGACGGGCACCCCGAGCTCAATCCCTGGAAGAATTTCGACTGGCCAGCGATCCCCGGTTATTTCGGGCGTCCCTGGTTCCTGCCGATTCTCGGCGCCTATTACCGCATGAAGGACCTTGTAGGGTGATGACGCCCCTCGAACACCTGTCCCGCAACGGCCACCTGGACAGGTTTTTCATCGACGGTCAATGGGTCGAGCCGAGCGGCACCGCGACGGGCGTCGTCGTCAATCCCGCCACAGAAGAGGTCGTGAGCCAGTTTCCGCTTGGCAATGGCGAGGACGTGGACGCGGCCGTTGCAGCGGCTCGCAGGGCATTCGCCACCTGGAGTCGGACCACGCCAGAAGATCGCGCGGGTCTGCTCGATCGCCTGCAAGCGCTGCTTGAGGTGCGCGGCGAACTGCTGGCTCAATGCCTGAGCCTCGAAATGGGCGCGGCGATCGGCTATGCGCGCAGCGCGCAGGTGCCGCTGGCGATCACGCATGTTAAGGTCGCTCGCGATGTGCTGACAGCCTTTCCCTTCGTCAAGCAGCGGGGTCAAACCGCCGTCACTCACGAACCGATCGGTGTCTGCGCCTTGATCACTCCGTGGAACTGGCCACTTTACCAGATCACCGCCAAGGTTTCGCCGGCGCTCGCGGCAGGCTGCACGATCGTGCTGAAGCCGAGTGAGCTTTCTCCCTTGGACGCCCTGCTGTTCGCCGAGTCGATCGAGGAAGCCGGCTTCCCTGCCGGGGTTTTCAACCTCGTGCAAGGTGACGGTCCAGGCGTGGGTATGGGTCTCGCCTCCCATCCAGATGTCGACATGATCTCCATTACCGGGTCCACCCGCGCGGGCATTGCTGTGGCCCAGGCGGCAGCGCCAACGGTCAAGCGTGTCGCGCAGGAACTCGGCGGCAAGTCGCCGAACGTGATCCTGCCGGACGCCGATCTCGATCGCGCCGTTTCTCTGGGCGTAGTCGCCGCCTTCCGCAATCTCGGCCAGTCATGCAGCGCCCCGACGCGCATGATTGTGCCACGCGTGCTGCTCTCCGAGATCGAGGAAATCGCCAAGGGGGCCGCGGCCCAGATCGTCGTCGGCGATCCTCTTTCGGAAGCCACAACTCATGGTGCAATCGCCAACCGCGCCCAATTCGATCGCATCCAAACCATGATCGGCGTCGGCATTTCTGAGGGCGCCAGGCTCCTCACCGGAGGACCGGGTCGTGCGCATGATCTGAACGTCGGGTTCTATGTGAAGCCGACCATTTTTTCCGACGTGCGTACGAGCATGCGCATTGCCCAGGAAGAGGTCTTCGGGCCAGTTCTCTGCATCATCCCCTACGCCACAATCGAGGAGGCCGTCACCATCGCCAACGACACGGTGTACGGCCTGGGGGGCCATGTGCAGGGCGAAGATGTGAACGCCGTCAGGGACGTGGCCTCACGGATTCGCTCCGGTCAGGTGCATCTCAACTACCCGGCCTGGGATCCGCACGCCCCGTTTGGCGGTTTCAAGCAGTCCGGAAACGGACGCGAATATGGCATCGAGGGCATGTTGGAGTATCTCGAGGTCAAATCCATCCTCGGCTATTTCTAGGCGACATCTTCACCCAGCGCAGACGGCGGGATGCCGAGCAACATGGGCAATCCGGGCTCAACCCGGCGATGTATCGGCTCAGGAACCGGATCGGACGACCAGTCTGGCTCTGTCGTCGGGACCACATCCGTGTGACCGGACAAAATGCAGCCGGCGACGTCAGGCGGGCCTACCGTTGCGAAAAGGTCGCTACCGTCGCGCTGCCGGGCCGGGGCAACACAATCGCGGCAGCGCCGCAGCTGGCGGCATCTTGCTGGAGTCCACGATTTCCCCATTGAGCCTGCCAAGGACCGTGGGAAAGACACGAGGCGCAGCGATTTTTCGGCAGTCCACGGAGCACCAGGACAGTTCGAGTGGGAAAACTGACACTACGAAAGAAGCGCGCGTTCCGTGTCACGATATTCGGCGAAAAATACCGAAAATCGGCGCCAGTTGGAGCATTTCTGCGGCACCAATCGCCGATACTGCTAGCTCCATTGATCGCCGAGGCCGCCATGTCCCCTGTTATCCACCAAATCAGTAGCGATAAAGCGCTACCCGAGTCAGGAGACGTCGTGGTGGTCGGCGGCGGGATTGTCGGCGCCAGCGCAGCCTATTTCCTGGCGCGGCGCGGCCTGTCGGTGGCGCTTGTCGAAAAGGGGTATGTCGGCTGCGAACAGTCGAGCCGGAACTGGGGCTGGTGCCGTCGGCAGAACCGCGATGCACGTGAGTTGCCGCTTGCCAATCTGTCGATGCGCCTGTGGGAAGAGCTCACCAAAGAGATTGGGCACGACCTTGGCTTCCGCCGTTGCGGGCTCACCTATGCGACAAACGATCCGAAGCGGCTCGCCGAATGGGACAAGTGGCGCGAGGTTGCGCGGCGGTTCGACGTCAATACGCGGATGCTTACCGCCGCCGAGGCTGCTGCCGCCGTTCCAGCGGCGGGCGGCAAATGGCTGGGCGGCGTCTACGCAGCAGACGATGGCAAGGCCGAACCCTGGCTTGCCGCCCCTCGGATCGCCGAGGGCGCGCGCAAGCATGGCGCGACTATTCATCAGAACTGCGCGGCACGCGGCCTGGATATCACCAATGGGCAAGTGAGCGGCGTCGTCACCGAGAAAGGCCTTATCCGCACCAGCGCGGTGCTATGTGCCGCCGGCGCCTGGGCTTCTGCTTTCCTGCGCATGCATGCGGTTTCGCTGCCGCAGGCCAGCGTCCGTCAGACCGCCTTACGGACCGCTCCTGCACCGGATTTTGGCGAGGCTGTCTATACTTCCGACTTTGCCATGACGCGCCGGCTCGATGGCAGCTACACGATCGCGGTCAGCGGCAGGGCGACCCTCGAGATCACGCCGCAGGGGATCCGCTATGTCCGCCCGTTTCTGCCGATGTTCATGAAACGGCTGAAGGCCGTCGAGATCGGCATAGGCCGCTCGTTCTTCCAGGGCCCGGAAACACTCCGTCGCTGGCATCTCGACAGGCCGACCCCCTTTGAGCGAATCCGCGTCCTCGATCCTGCGCCGGACAAGCGAATGGTGGCAACCATCATGACGCGGGTAAAAGCCCTGTTCCCCACCGTTGCCGATGCCGGCGTCGTGTCCTCCTGGGGTGGATATATCGACTCCACACCGGACGCCGTACCCGTGATTTCACCGGTGGACAGCATCGGTGGAGTGTTCGTCGCCGCAGGCTGTTCCGGACACGGCTTCGGCGTCGGCCCTGGAATTGGCCATCTGGCGGCGGATCTGGTCGCAGGTGACGCGGCAAGCGTCGACCCGACTCCATTCCGCCTGTCGCGCTTCACGGACAGATCGAAAATTGAAGTTGGCGACTTCTGATGCAATTTTGCCGCGTAGCGGCAGCAAAGAGCGCTGGGTCTGGCCGCATATCTACGGGCTCAAGCGCGATCTGGACCGTTTCGTGACCGCTATGGCCGATGCGGTCGCACAGGTGCATCGCAGGGAACTCGCACTGCAGGAGCTGACGGTCGCGGATACGTGCGGCCAGGCGATCAGAAGATGGGCGAGATGATCCGTGATCTTCCTGGCAACTATGCCGCGGTCTTCTGGCAAATCATGGCTCGGTATTGCAACCCAAGACCTGGAGAGCGCCGTCGACGGAGCCGATGAACTGGAAGAAACCGCCAACGTCTGCTGCAAGGCGCCGGAAGAGGATTCTCGCGCGAGACCAGGTTGATGAACTGGTCCAAACATCCGGTTCCGCCGCCGATCCATGTGACGAGTGCGCCCGATCGTGCAAGGGCAATTCGTGAAATAAGCGCGACTGCAATGGTGCTAGGCAAGCCCGACCGCGTGTCGGGAGGCAGTTGTGAAAGTTGCGATCATCGGACCAGGCTCGCTCGGCAAGGCCTTGGCGAAATGTCTTGGCCTCGCCGGGCACGAAATTCGCCTCAGCTTCAGTCGTGACGAAGGCAAGTTGCGCGCAATCGCGGCAACCCTCCGTGTTGACTTCGGTGCCCCTGACGAAGTGGCGAGATGGGCCGACGTAATTGCCCTGGCGACGCCATGGCCGGCTCTCGAGTTGGCAATGGACGCGCTTGGCGATTTGTCGGGCAAGATCGTCTGGGACAATACCAATGCAGTCGCGCCTGATCTTTCCACGATGCTGGTCGGCACTACGACGTCGGTAGGCGAGGAGGTTCAGAGGCTCGCGCCGGGCGCGCTTGTCGTCAAGTGCATTCCGACCTTTGCCGAATTGCTTGACAGGGATGATCCGCGTCTCAACGGCGATCCGGTAACGAGCTATGTCGCCGGCAATGACGCAGATGCCAAGGCGGCGATTTGCCGGCTTCTCGCCGATCTACCGACAATGCCGGTCGATGTCGGCGATCTCACGGCCTCGCGCCTGATCGAGCCGATGATGCTGCTATTGGTCCAACTCGCCTATCGGCGCGGGATGGGGCCGAGAATTTCCTTCAATCTCATTCGACAGGACGGGACCGGTTCATGACTGATTATCTACCCGCGCGGCGCAAGGCGATTCCAGGAGGACGTCTGCTGATCGATGGCCAATGGCGCGATGCTGTCAGTGGCGAGACGTCGACGACTTTTGATCCGACCACGGAGGCGGCGATCACCAATATTGCGAAGGCTGGCGTCACCGACACAAGCGATGCCGACGCGGCCGCGCGGCGGGCTTTCGAGCAAGGACCCTGGGCGCGGATGCATCATGAGGAGCGCGCGAAGGTCCTGTTCCGCATCGCCGATCTGTTGGACGAGCGCGCCGAGGATTTCGCTGTGCGCGAGGCGATGGACATGGGTATGCCCTATCGCGATTTCCGCGATATCATCATGCCGCACTGCTCGGGACTGTTCCGCTTTCATGGCGGGCTCGCCATGAGCGCAATGGACGGCGCCTATCGTACCAGCTACGAACCAAATATCAGGATCCTGACGCGGCGTGAGCCGCTCGGCGTGGTCGCTGCGATCACCCCGTTCAATTTTCCCCTCGCGCTGTCCTGTTCGAAGATCGCGCCGGCACTCGCGGCGGGTAACACGGTCGTTCACAAGCCTGCGACCGACACGCCCCTGACGGCCCTCGCCTTGGCGCAAGTCATCCTCGACGCAGGCGTGCCGCCAGGCGTCTACAATCTCGTCACCGGCCCAGGCGGCACCATCGGCGACGCGCTGGTCAACGATGCCCGCGTCGACAAGATCGCCTTCACCGGGTCGACCGCCGTTGGCCAGGGCATCATGCGCAACGGTGCCGGGACGATGAAACACCTGACCATGGAGCTCGGCGGCAAGAGTCCCAATATCGTTTTCGCCGATGCCGATATCGATGCCGCGATACAGGCAGCCTTCTGGGGCATCTTCTGGAACAAGGGCGAAGTCTGCGTGGCCGGATCGCGCCTGCTGGTCGAACGCGCCTGCTATGACGAGGTCGTCGAGAAGCTGAGCGCCATGGCGAAGTCGGCGACGCTCGGCGATCCGCTGGACCCTGCGCCGATGATCGGGCCGATCGCGTCGCGCGGCGAGTATGACAAGGTCTTGAGCTATATCGAAGAGGGCAAGCGCACCGCGCGACTGACCGCGGGCGGCGGCACCCGCCAGGTCAACGGCAAGGGCCTTTTCGTCGAGCCGACTATCTTCGCCGATGCGACCAACGACCTAAGGATATCGCGCGAAGAGATTTTCGGCCCCGTCCTGCCGGTGATTCCATTCGACAGCGAGGAGGACGCGATCCGGATCGCAAACGACACGAGCTACGGGCTCGCCTCGGGCATCCAGACCAGCGATCTCGGCCGCGCCTTGCGGCTCGCCGACCGGATCAAGGCAGGCACGGTCTGGCTGAACTGCTGGCACAAGTACCATACTAATGCGCCGTTCGGAGGCTTCAAGATGAGCGGCTATGGCCGCGAGCAGGGCCGCGAGGCGTGGGAAAGCTACACCCAATACAAGACGATTTGGGCGAATCTTGGCGAACCAGTCGAGATGGCGCGATGAGCGTGCGTGATCCCAACCCACTCGACCCGCTGCATCCAAAGCGGGTCGCGATGGTCCTTTCAAACCCGGCTGTATCAACCACCACAGGCTGGCCGGTCGGGTTTTGGTGGAGCGAGTTAACTCATCCCTGGCTCGCCTTCACGGAGCGCGGATACGAAGTCGCGATCTTCTCGCCTGAGGGCGGCAAATGCGAGGCGGATGTGTTGAGCGACCCGCGTGATCCGTCCGGCTATTCGGATACGGATCTGATCTCGCTCGGTTTCCTGTCGACGCCGAAACTGGCGGCGCTGGTGGAGACGACCCGGCCCATCGCAGAGCTGTCGTTCGACGCGTTCGACGCGATCGTCGTCGCTGGCGGCCAGGCGCCGATGTTCACCTTCCAAGGCGCGACTGAGTTGCAGCGGCTGTTCGTCGCCTTTCTTGCGGCCGGCAAGGTCGCGGCCGCCTTGTGTCATGGCGTCGCGCTGCTGCGCTACGCGCGCCTCTCAACCGGCGAGCTGCTGGCCAAAGGGCGCACTGTCACAGGTTTCGCCAATGTCGAGGAAGACTTCGCCGATAATGCCGTCTGGGAGATGGGCGCGCTGCCGCACGGTACGCATCTGATGCCATGGCGGATCGAGGATGAGATGCGTGCGCTCGGCGCGAACTATATTCAGGCCGGGCTGTGGCGCGATTTTGCCGTGCGCGACGGCAATTTGATCACCGGCCAGCAGAACTTCTCCGGAGCTGCGACCGCCCGTCTTGTCATCGAGGCGCTCGGTGGCTGAGGACCAAAGGCCGCTCCTGTGGGTGAACTTCGGGAGTCAAACTCGCGGTCAGGACAGCGATGCCAAACGACATCGGCCCAATAGATTCGGGGCCCGTCCAAGAACTCCACTTCAAACAACCATTATCAGCAGCGAGGATGAACCATGGCCGTAGTGACGACACTTGATATTGCCGGCCTGACGGCCGAAGATTATAGCCGCATCCTCGATCGGATCGGCGTGGAGAAACGGCCCGCTGGCGGCATCTACCAGCACATCGCGCATGCCACCGACGATGGCTATCGCATCATCGAGATATGGGACGACAAGGCAGGCCTGGAACTCTTCTTGCAGGACACATTGTTTCCCGCCGCACAGGAACTGCAAATTCAGCGTGAAATGACCATTATGACCCAGACACTGCACAACATCTTTGTGCCCCGGATCGGTGACCTGACTGCCCTGGCAAATGATGCCCCTGGTGGACCAGTCAAACGGGCAAAAGTGTAGGCGTCAAGGATCGAGGATGCGGCGATCGATCATCGAAGTCCTGGAGGAACTTGCGTCCGGACGCCCGGTACAACGATGGTGACCGCGGCAAGTGCAAAGAGGTTGTTCTTTCCTGCCGGCGACTATCGCCATGCACCGGCCGGAGTCGTTCAGCTGCGTGTGATTCGCAGCGGTTCATCCTATGCAGAGATCGATCTTGGCCGCGGGCTGCGGCGCGTCTTCACGCGCCCCGGTGATCTGCTGCTCAGTCTTCCCGAGCGGGCCACGCGGTTCAAGATCGAGGAGCCGCGAGAGCTGACGATGATCACCGTTGACTCCGCGCTGGCGTCAAGGCTCCTGGTATCCGCAGCCGGGACCCTTGAGGACCTGGTGATCCTGACCGATCGACCGATACGCGATTCGCTGGTGGCCGAGTTGTGCCGACGCCTCGAAGGCGACCCGCCAGCCAATGCCATCGTCCGTGAATGGACGCTGGGCCTGATTTTCGTGAACCTGCTCCGTCTCGGGCATGCACGCCAGCGGCGGCAGAAATCTCCGCTCCTGACCTCGCAGCGGTTCGACCGGGTCCTCGCTGCGATTGACGGCGATCTGGAAAAGGGGATCTCGATCGACCATCTTGCCGGAATCTCGGGAATGCCACGACGCGTCTTCACCGCCGCCTTTCGCGAGGCGACGCAATTGCCGGTACATCAATTCATTTTACGCCGCCGCGTTGATCGCGCGGTCGAGCTTTTGGAAAATAGCGATCTGCCGCTGGCCGAGATTGCTCAACATGCGGGTTTCACTCACCAGGCCCATATGAATCGCGTCGTGACCCGATTGAAAGGGCTGTCGCCAGGCCGGCTGCGGTCTCGCAGGCGCGAGGGCTGACTTGTGATCTATTCCATCATCAGAATTCGAATAGCGGAGACGTGATTTGCTGAAACGTCCGTTGGCTAAAATGCCCGACAGTTTGCGTGCAGAGCTCGAGGCCGCAAATCTGATGCCTGCTTTCAAGCAACGGCCTCCCTATCAGCGCAATGATTACTTGCACTGGATCGCGCGCGCCCGTCACCCGGAAACACGCCGAAAGCGCATAAATCAGATGATTGAAGAGCTTACGAAGGGAGGAATCTACATGGGCATGCAATAAGAGCTGGCATCGCCACGAAGCTAGCAGGTCGGTCAACGATCATTTTCCAATCCGTCGCTTATCGAGATCTGATGCTTTCCGGATTGATCTTCACCGGTTTCCCCACGAATTTGCGTAGAGGGTGCAGAGAGCCAATAGTGACAATCGAACCTATCCTCCATTTTCGTTTGCGGCAGGTGGCCTTAATGATCGTGACATCGCAAAGCAGCAACGTGCTTGGCAGCACGTCGGGAAGGTGGCGCGTCTGGTCGCTCTCGGACGGTTACATCGAGATGCCGGCGGACCTTCTGCGGGATCCGCAGGATAATCCGGTGCCGCAAGCTGCGCAGGCAGGGGCGCTTCGCCTGTCTGTCAATTGCTTCGCCCTTGCAGGTCCAGGCGTTGACGGCGTTCTTATCGACAGCGGAGGAGGGGGCTGGGCCCCGACAGTGGGGCGTCTTGAGCAGGCCATGGCGGAAGCCAGGATTGACCCGGCTTCGATCACGGTCTTGGCGCTCACCCACGCCCATCAGGATCATGTGCACGGACTTTTGACCCCCGACGGCCGAGCGCTCTTTCCAAACTTGAAGGCGATCGTAATTCCCGAGGCGGCTGTGGAGAGCTTTTTCGCTTACGCGCACCTTGCGCAGTTCCGGCCCCTGCTGAAGCCCGTCCAGAATGGCGACCAGGTGGGTGAGCGATTGAGGGCGGTCGCCCTGCCCGGTCATGCTGCCGGCCATACCGGCTACGCGTTCGACGCGGACGAGGACCGTTTCCTATTCTTCGGGGACATCGTTCATGTGCCGGCCTTGCAGTTCGGCAATCCCGCGTTCAGTTGGGGCTATGACGACGATCAGCTGACCGCGCGCGCAACCCGCCTAAAGGTTTTCAGTGACGCGGCCGAGGCGGGGACGTGGATCGCCGGCGCGCACCTTGGCTGGCCGGGCATCGGTCGCGTGGCGCGTAAGGGCGAAGCATACGGCTATGAGCCGGCTCGAGCGATGCCGCCGCGTTCAAAGTGATACCGCATCTTTCCCGTCGCGCTGTGCCTTGGCTAAACCTCGATCCCTGGCCATGAAATGCTCTATCACGAAGGAATGCGCTTTATGGGACGGGAGACGTGTTTGCCTGGCTCCAGCGCAGGACTTCAGCATAAGTGACCAACGCCCGATGCACCGCCGCCGAAAGCTCTTGCGTCACCTTCATTTTGGCACACGAAAAGATCAATTAAATCAACGGCAGCGGCATCTCGTCCGGCCCACCAAAGTATTCTTGATCCACTGCGGCCGATCGACACCTGAGGCTTACCGGAACGGCGTCTCGCCACGAAACAGCGGCTGGTGCGCCCGCATCAAGGCGACAATCCGGTCGGCGACTTTTCGTACCGGCGGCGAGTGACGTTCCTCGTGATGGGTGACGATCCATTGGTCGGTTTCGAGTTCGGGGATAGGCTGAGCGACGCGAACCAGCCGCGGATCACTGTCACCGACGAAGCACGGAAAGATCGAAAGGCCGGCGCCGGCGGCTACCAGTTCGCGCACCGAATGGGTGTTGTTGCCGCGAACGGCGATGCGGTCGCCGTGGTGGGCTTGCAGCCAGCGCGCCGAGGCAATGTTTGCCCCTTCGCCGGTGACGCCGACGAACAATCCGGCGGCGATGCCGTTGATCAGGTGGCGTCCGGAATAAATGGCGTGGGCGACCTTGCCGCTCAGACGGCCGGCCAGCCACTGCTCGGTCGGGCGCTCGCTGCGGATGCCGATGTCGGCGGCGCGGCGGCCGATGTCGACCCGGTCGGTGGTGGTGACGAGTTCCACCCTTATGCCATCATCGACCGTCCAGATCTCGCCGATATGGGCGGAAACGAAGGCCGAGGTCCATGGCCCAGCCGAGACGCGGACAATGCGGTCGGGCAGGTTTCCCTCGCGCCAGCGGGTCAGCGACTGCATTGCTGCCTCGACGTCTTCGGCGCGCCGCAGCAGTTCTTCCCCGACCGGGGTCAGCCGGTAGCCGGTCTGCTGGCGCACGAACAGCGGTTCGCCAATCTGGTTTTCGAGCGCGGTGACGCGTCGTCCAAGGGTGGCTGCGCTGAGGCGCGTGGTTCCCGTCGCTGCGCTCAAGCCACCCAGCCGCGCAACGTCGAGAAACAACCTCAGATCGTCCCAGCCAATATCCATTTTGCAGAAATGAAAAACTCCTTGCGACCGTGGCTGTAGCGCGAAGCGGGCATCGCGCGCAAGTATGCAGGAATTGGAGGCGTTGGATATAAGCGCCTCGGCTGGCCAAGAAGCGAGCGCCATCTTTTCGATCGAGCATGCGATTCGCGCAGATGCTTTGCGCTTTCGATCAACCCAGGCGCGCGGGCATTCTGCGCGCCAAAGGAGACGACCATGTTGTATGAACTTCGATACCGTTTCACCCGCTGGATTGCCTATCGCCAGACGCTTGCGAGCTTGAGGCAGGCCCCGGACAGCACACTGGTGGATGCTGGCATTTCCCGCGATGAGATCCGCGAGCGTGCCCGCCATGCCAGCCTGCGTCATTGAGGAAACGGGCATGGAGATGATGGAGCTTTGGGATGGCCGATCGGTGCCGCGCATCGGGATCGGCACCTGGGCAGCGGGGGGTGCCGCGCGCTGGCGCGACACGGCGACAATCTATGGCGAGGTCGACGATATCAGGTCGCAAGCCGCGCTGGCGATGGCCTATGACATCGGCGCGCGGGTGTTCGACACGGCTGCCGCCTATGGCGCCGGCAATGCCGAACTAATCCTCGGGCGGGCGTTGAAGGGTAAGGACGAAGCCGTCATCGTCACCAAGGTCGGCTATTTCGGCGATCCCGAAACGCGCAAGATCGCTCCCGAGGATGCCTCTGCCGCGGCGATCCGGACATCGATCGACAATTCGCGGCAGCGCCTGCAGCGCGATTTTGTCGACGTCGTGCTGCTATACATCAACGAATATCCGATCGAACGCGCCGGCGAGGTGTTCGATACGCTCGGCCTGTTGCGCCAGGAGGGCAAGATAGGCGGCTTCGGCTGGAGCACCGATCACTGCGAACGGCTTGCGGCCTACGCGCCGCGCGAGGGTTTCGTCGCCGTAGAGAACGACTTCAATGTGTTTACCCCGGCGAACGAGCTGATGGCCGTTGCGGCGCGCGAGCACCTCGTCTCGTTCAGCCGGCTGCCGCTGGCAATGGGACTGCTCACCGGCAAATACACGCCGGCCATGAGGCTGCCCACCGATGACGTGCGCGGCGGGAATGCCGATTGGATGGTGTTTTTGAGGGATGGCGCCGCCAACCCGCAGTATCTGTCAAGGCTCTCGGCAATCCGCGACCTGCTCACCTCGGGCGGACGCACGCTTGCGCAGGGTGCGCTCGGCTGGATCCTCGCCAAGTCGGCAATCGCCTTGCCGGTTCCCGGCTTCACGCGGCCCGAGCAGGTCGCGGACAATCTCGGTGCGCTGGAAAGAGGGCCGCTGCCGGCAGCGGTGATGGCCGAGATCGACGCCGTGCTGAAAATTGCCGAGACCGCTTAGTGTTGCGAATCCGAAATTCGCATTTGGTGATGATGCCGACCAACTTCGATCTCTCCGATGTCCGCCGGTATCTTATCTTCCCTTGGCCAAGCTTCCGTGGCGCAATTGAACAAAGACGGAGCGGCGGACCCGACTCCATTTGAAGGTCCGCCACTCCGGGTTTTCAGATCACAAAGACTGATGCTGCCACGGGAAATGGGTAGCGAGCTGCGCTTGAGCTGCGCCGCCGACTTCATCGCTGTCGATAGAGAGCGATCCGGTTGTACTGTCAAAGATGATGTGGTGGGAACCATCATCGGCGGCCGTATCAGCAGAGGAAGCATGCAATGAAAGCCCGCCCGACTTAAGCTCGGTAAGAGCGGGTTGATCGAGGTGGAGCTTGTCCTGGAGCTTGCTGAAGTCGAAGGCGTCGTTGCCTCCGTGGCCGGACATGATCTCGGCGGCGCCATTTTTTGCCTGGGCGCCGACATTTTCATCGGGCTGGACGGTCTGCGCGAACCCGTGGCGAACCAGGCTGGTTGCCGTTGTGTCGGACGGGTCGTTGGTCGGGAGAAGCTCCGAGCCGGCCGAAAGAGAATGGTTCAACGCAGCCAATATGCGGTCAACGCTGCTGCCCTCGCTTACCTTGTCGCCGGCATTATCGTGGGTGGTGTCAGTCGAACTGCCGTCGCTGGCAAGGAGGTGCGAAAGCGCGGTCTTGCTATCACTGCCATCGCTTGTGGTGGCGCCGGAAGCGGCGGTATCAGTCGAACTGCCATTGCCAGCGAGGAGGTGCGAGAGCGCGGTCTTGCCATGACTGCTATCGCTGATGGTGGCGCCGGAAGCGGTGGTATCAGTCGAACTGCCATTGCCGGCGAGGAGGTGCGAAAGCGCGGTCTTGCCATGACTGCCATCGCTGGTGGTGGTGCCCGAAGCGGCGGTAGCAGTCGAACTGCCGTCGCTGGCGAGGAAGGGCGAAAGCGCGGTCTTGCCATGACTGCCATCGCTTGTGGTGGCGCTGGAAGCGGCGGTATCAGTCGAACGGCCATTGCCGGCGAGGAGATGCGAAAGCGCGGTCTTGCTATCACTACCATCGCTTGTGGAGGCGGCGGTGTCGGTCGAACTGCTATTGCCAGCGAGGAGGTGCGAAAGCGCGGTCTTGCTATGATTGCTATCGCCGGTAGTGGTCTCGGCAGGGGCAGTCGCAGTCGAGCTGCTATCGCCGGTGATGGCCCCGGAAGGGGCGGTGGCAGTCGAGGTGCTGTCGCTGGGGGTGGCCCCGGACGGGGCCGTGGCAGTCGAGGTGCTGTCGCTGGGGGTAGCCTCGGACGGGGCCGTGGCAGTCGGGGTGCCATCGCCGGTGGTGGCCTCGGCAGGGGCAGTCGAGGCGCTATCGCCGGTGGTGGCCTCGGACGGGGCCGTGGCAGTCGAGGCGCTATCGCTGGGGGTGGCCTCGGACGGGGCGGTGGCAGTCGAGGCGCTATCGTTGGGGGTGGCCTCGGACGGAGCCGTGGCAGTCGAGGCGCTATCGCCGGTGGTGGCTTCGGAAGGGATGCTCGCCGTAGAACTGGGATCAGTAGCCGCGGCTTCGGAAGGAGCAGTCCCTCCAGTGTTGAGATTGTGTTCCCGGAAAACGGCCTGCAGTTCCGAAGAGCTCTCCAACGCTGTGTCGCCTCGCTGCGAACCCCAGGCGTATGCGTAGTCGAAGGCGGGTGACGGAACCAGCTTGGCCCAGTGGTCCATCATGGTTTCCATCTGGGTGGCGGTGGGCACGACATATTTGCCACCCATGTCGGTGTTATAGTCGCCACCTCCAAACGTCTGGTAGCCTGGAATGATCTGGCTCGTCGGGATGCCCGATGCCTGAGCGGCGGCGACGAATTTGTCGATCATGTTGTAGTCGACCGCGCCATCCGTGCGGACAGGATAGACATCCACGCCGTAGTAATCGATACCCGTACTGGCGGGATTGTAGGTGTTCGAAAAATCTGGATTCGCCGACGTCCCCAGGCTCATCATCGTGATATAGGTCTTGGCATCCGGCACATTGGAATGAATCCAGTCGGATTCTGCCTTCAGATTTGCGGCAGAGGCGTAGGTACCCCATTGGCCGGTGGGATCCGGCTCGTCAACCAGGAAGAATCCGAACAGCTTTGGATTACCGATGAAGGGCGTGACCTTGTCGACAAAGGAGGAGGTTACTCCGTCGGTTTCGTTCAGATAGACCATGCCTTTCATACCGTCCGGCAGCGCATTGAGTTGGTCAACGGATGAAACGTCAGCCAGATTGAATCCGGCTTGAGCAATTTCCGTGCCCGATCCACCTGACGTGTAATGCAGAGTTGTCATCCAATATTCCTTTTTCTGTTTCGACAGCGCCCTACCTA
The DNA here is from genome assembly GCF_040319995.1 of Mesorhizobium sp. M0815. Taxonomy (NCBI): domain Bacteria; kingdom Pseudomonadati; phylum Pseudomonadota; class Alphaproteobacteria; order Hyphomicrobiales; family Phyllobacteriaceae; genus Mesorhizobium; species Mesorhizobium sp. M0815. The sequence continues at coordinate 89,246 of NZ_JAMYOU010000017.1, forward strand.
CAGACTGCGTATATTAGCGCCAAATCACATACCGGCACCCCGTGAGAGAAACTTTGATCGTAAGTTGATACACACAGTGCGACCTTCTCCCCGATAAGCCCTTCGATGCGGTGCCAGGTCGCAAGAGAGTCTTGCGCCATGTGCCGGACCTGGCGTGCGCTATTTGGAGTGCGCTTCGCTGCTCTTGAAGCCTCGTCATGCGGGGTGCTGGGGAATCGGCTGAGCCGTCAATGAAACCGGAAGCGGGACACATCCAGTGTGCCGTACAGCGTGCCAAGCCCGGATACCCCGGTGTTTCGCGATTAACGCGAATCTTTCTGGGACACCCGCCGAGCGCCTCTGATCACGATGTTCGTGCGGACGAGGTTGGCCGGATTGGCTGCGAGGCTGGTGCAAGGCGATATATCCCAGACACCAGAGCGCGAACGAGCGGCTTGCGTACCGGCGTCTCGATGAAGCGCCAGACGAGAAAAGAGGCAAGAAGAATCCCGGCAAATACAACGAAGAATGCGGCGTTCTTTCCGACATGCGGCGCCAGCGCGTTAAGCGAGATGTAGCCAATATACTGATGCAAAAGATATAGCGGATAAGTCAATCCTCCGAGCATCATGACAACCTTGGATGGAGCAATCACGGAGCGGAGCAGTATCGCGCCAGAGAAGACTCCGTAGACCACTATATTGGCAGCGAGGAGAGCAGGATACGAAATGGCAGCGCCAAAGTGCTCATGCATCCAGTTGTGAGAGAAGATTATGGTCTGGCAAGACACCAGGAATGCGACGGCAAGAAGCAGGAACGCAGCCGGCGAACGGCCCCTTGCAACGATGTCTTCCGCGAGGATGCCGGCGGCAAACAAAGGCGCATAGTTTGTAATAAAGAGAATGCGTATCACCGCGTTCTCAAAGAAGAACTCGTTGCTTGCCGAAATTGCGAGCCAGATGGCAGCGATAGGTATTTTCCAGCGCTGAAAGGCACCCGCAAAGATCAGCACTGCAACCCAGCCGTAGAACAGGATCTCGAGCATGATCGACCAGTAGGCCCCATCCATGGATGGTCTGCCGAAGAGGCGGGCGAACATAGAGAGATTGGCTACATAGGTCGCAATATCGGTCGGAAAACGCTGGTCTTTGGCGACGACGAGAACAACAAAAGTTGCGGTCATGCAGACGAGGAATCCGGGATAAAGCCGGGCGAAGCGGGCGACCGCGAATTCCTGCCAGGTTCGACCTTCGGCCGACCACGCGATGACGAAACCGCTGATCAGGAAAAACAGATTGACGCCGAGATAGCCATAGATGGCGTAAGGTGCTGCGGCAGGATATTCCACATCGAGACTTCCGGCGATCGCGCCGCCAAAAAGATAATGATAGAGCACGACCGCGAGGGCTGCGGCCAAGCGCAGCAGGTCGAGTGATGCCATGCGCGCCGGAATGGCCTTGCCTGCCGGTTCCACAGCCACCTCCCGTCGCCGTTTCAGCTTTTGACACCCATCAGCGGCTTGATCCGCAATGCCAGTGCTAACGCAAAGGCTGCAAACCGGCGGCAGGCCACGCCTTTACCTTCTCAAGTACGAACAGCTGCTCGCAGGACAGGAACCGGAGGACGCTGAAAGAGCGTACCAGTTCGAGCCCCGCCTCTGCGAAATCCTGTCGTGCAACGTTAAGATTGACGGGATGAGGCGCCGACAGCCTTCCGGTGATTATCTTCCGCAGCCTTAGTCGCATTCTCTGGAGGCGGGTGCCAACGCCGTAGGATACGATCAGACGGCGGCTGGCAACGCGCGCGAGCTCCATGACAATGTCGCGCCTGAGATGTGGCGGGATAAGATGGATGAGGCGAAGACAGACCACCGTGTCAAAGCTTTCGTCGGCGAACGGCAGTTGCGTCACGTCACATCGGATGAATCCCCGAAATCCGGGCTGACCTTCATATGCTGACTTAGCCAGGGCCATCATTTCCATTGAAATGTCTGCAGCCAGCACCTGACAATCATGCCGGCCCAGCACGCCAGCCAGCTTCCCGGTTCCGCATGGGATATCGAGCACCTGGGATGGAGGCGGGCTGCACCTCTCCAGCGCCTTGGCGATGCAGCGCTGCTCCCGTCGCGCAATGACGTAGGATGCAATTGTAGACAGCTTCAAGCGGCCTGCATATCCGTCCAGGTACCAGCTCGCAAAGCTCGGATCCTGATATCTCTGCTTTGTTGGGAGATCATAGGCCGCGGCCGCGACTTCGGCGTCGTAACTAGTAGGCATAGCGGCTGTAGCCCCTGCTGACGGATATGACTTGAGGTCCTCGCTCATCTGCCCGCTTTCATACGATTTCTCCTGAGATGGAATCGAAGATTTTTTGTCCAACCTATTCATTGGATGCCCCACCAAGCTGTTCTATTGGCGATAGAGGCGGCAAAAGATCAGTTCTGGGTGGGGCCATCGCAGAGGTAAGGTTTCCAGATGGCTGGGTATCTCGCATCCCCCGAACGGATGAGACATGCCGAACTTATGACTACTGAGCCCCGTGGAGGTGCGCTGGGACATTGGGCTACTGCACAGCCCTGTCGGGGACGGAACGGCAAACGGATGGAAGGCAATCGGGAAGGATAGTGACCGAAACGCACTCCTTCCGTTCACGATTATGGCCTTCGTCGATATCCTAACGTGACCACACCGTCATTCATACGGATGGCGCGAATTCCTGGCTCGTCGGCTAGACATCCCGGGAAGAGATGGGCGTTCGCTTCAGCAAATGGACATAACATCACTGCCGGAAGGCTTCCCTCAGTCTGGATTGAAAGATGATCTTGGAGCTATTTGGGCCGTCCGGTGCTGGTAAGACGACGTTGGCGTGCGAGCTGGTGCACGTTCTGCGAGCTCAGGGCTACTCTGTTGTTTTGCAGACCGGCGACCGTCGACACCCGGTTAGAAGAGCCGCCTTCAAACTAGTCTCCGGCTTGCATTCAAAGTGGATTGGACAGCGTTCTCTCGGTGCAGAAGTGCTTAAGATCCTTCCACCCAAGAATGAGCTGTGGGCCGCTCGTCTGAACTGGCATCTTGAAGCTCTTCTACAAGCCTGGCGCGCGGCAATAGCGTCCAAGGACACGATCTCAATTTTTGACCAGGGTATGGTGCAATTCGTGTGCTCGCTGGTTTTGTTCAGCGGCATAACGGATCGTGAAAGGGTGTCGTGCGCCCTCGAGCTTCTACCCAAACCGGACCTGCTTGTCCGATTGCAGGCGCCACGAGAGATTCTAGAGGCGCGGTTGAGGGAACGCCGGCGGAATCTCGGCATCATTCAGAAGTTCCTCGAAGTTGATCTGCAGAGCAGTCTTGATCATATCGACCACGTTAATCTTATCGAGGAACAACTTGGATCGTTCCCGGTACCGACAACTTGCGTTGAAAGCTTAGATTCAGACGGGCTCGCTGCCGCCACCGAAATAATAGCGCGTGGAGTAATTGACAAGTTTGGCGCGGCGCGGGCGAAATTTAAAAGGGTTGAAGCTTAGAGAGATACGGTTTTGAAGCGTCGAGAAGAAGGTATCCAATAAAAACGGAAATCGAACTATTGAGACGGAACCGCGTGAGTTGACACGACATGCGCTTTTTTCGCTACCAAATTGTCTTGGCGTTGACGCTAGCTGCCAGCGCGACATCCATAGATCTGCGCGGAGCGGTGAGTGAAGAGGATGTGGCATCGACAAAGTTCGTCGCGCCGGTGGCCATGGACCTGCCTGATTACCTGCACCCGGCGAAGGATGCGGCATTTGGCACAACTTTCACGCGAATAACCAAACCCGGAATCCTCGGCGCCGGCGTCGCATGCGGGAGCAAATATTGCAGCCACCGCTATTCGAGCGCTCAGGCCTGGAATTCGGATCAGAGCCTTCTTGTCATCAGCAACGGCTGCGGCGGCTTATGCTTCCTGGATGGGCGCACCTACGCTCCGCTTTTTCGCCGTGTTCGATCGATCGAATGCGAATGGCACCCTCGCGATCCCGACCTGATGATCTGCGTCGGTGGTCGGAAAATCTCGACGTGGGCGCCACGCACCAATCATGAGGAGGTCCTGTTTGTTTCGACTGACAGTAGCGATCTCCAGTTCGGCCCTTATAAAGGGAATCCGAGCCGTGACGGCAGCCGTATAGCCGTGCGCGCGGTTCGCGGGGACGGCAAAGCGGTCGTCTTTGCCTACGATCTCAAACAGCGGCGGAAGTTTCCGGAAATCGATCTCGCACAGCTTGTCGGGACCAACAGCGCCTGCTCAATCTCGCCGCTAGGCGTCAACATCTTATGCATTCAGTACCTAAAAGACGAAACTGAACAGACGTTCATCTTTTCGGTTGACGGCGTTCTGCGCCAAAAATGGACCGAGCATCATCGGCCTGGCCATGGGGACATGACGGTCGATGCCGACGGCAGCGAAATCTATGTGGGGATCAGTAAATCCGATCCGGACATATTCCAGGTGGTCAAGCGAAGGCTGTCAGATGGGAAAGTCACCTCGCTGATGAGATATGGCGAAGCACAGCATGCATCGCTCAGGTCACTGGACAGGCCGGGTTGGGTGTTCCTTAGCTATTCCGGCGACCCGGACGAAGTATCGAAATATCCGAATTGGGCGCCGTATGCGCGGGAAGTCATCGCGCTGCGCATCGACGGCAGCGGAGAGGTTCGACGTATTGTGCAGACGAAGAACGCTCCATTCGACTACTGGAGTGAGACCCACGCCTCGCCGTCCCCAGACGGTTCACAGGTGGTCTGGTCAAGCAATTGGGGAGTACCCGGCGGTCCGGTTTACGATTTCGTCGCCCGTATTGACTGGCCGGAACGGTCAAACACTGGCTCGAGAGCATTAACCGCGAGCGGTCTTCAATAACGAAACCTTCCGGTCACCTATCACGGTTGTCTCCGATCGTGCTTACCCATTGTGCGTTCAACACCTCACCTCCAACTTCGCCGCCACGCAGCTCCGTTCAATGTCAATTCATTCAAACAGACGACGACAGGTGGCCAAGCCTGCACCTACCGTGAAAGTGCAGTTTGCAAGGCTTATGACACTTGCCGGAACTCTACGATTTACAGAAATGACTCGAACGTCGGGTGATGGCTTTTGTGCGAAAGACGCTCGCGTCGGAGCCGAGAAAGGAATAGCAGATGGATGCGGATAGGCGAGCCGAAGAGAATGCCTCTTTCAATCCTGAGTTGTTGAAACGGTTAGTATGCCCAGTGACCAAAGGCTCACTTGCCTGGGATGGGGATCGCGACGAACTCGTATCGAAGAGCGCAGGACTTGCCTACCCGGTACGCGACGGCATTCCGATCCTGCTAGCATCGGAGGCACGGGCGATCATCTCCCGCGTGGTCAAACTTCGCGCATCCAGAGGATGAGCTAGCCGCGCAAATTAGGCGGCATTCCGACGGCAACCAGCACCAAGACAGGAAAGTGCCGCGGAGCGCGAGCCGTTTGTCAACGGACCACTCCGTGCTCGGGCATCTGGGCAGTGCCGACCTTTTTGATGCAACGCGCGGCTACCTGAACCGGCTGGGCACGGCGATCCGTTTCCGGGACACGGTGTGTGTCATTCAAACAGACGAGGACAGTGGCAAGGCCTGCCCCTACCGTGATCTTGGGCGTGATGGGTAACGAAACCAACACTATGAAAGCAAATTCAACGGCCGGCCACTTCGCGCGATCGGGCTACGGCGAACGGTCAGGAGACGCAGGATGAATCCGCACCTCGTGTGTGTTGGAGGCGAGGATCACGCCCTGCGAATCCCCTTCCTGATGTCGCTGCGAGAGAAGGGATTCCAGGTTACTGCGGTTTCGAGCGGCGGTGAAGCCGCATTCCTGCGGCATGGCATTCCGCATCGCAGCTACGGTTTCGACCGCTTTTCCAGCAGCAGCGGGGAATGGGCCGCCATCAAAACCATTCGAAAGCTGATGGCGGAACTCCGGCCGGATATTATCCAAAGCTTCGACACCAAGCCCAACCTGGTGACGCCACTTGCGGTGCGCGGGAGCGTTCCAGTCGTGCGCACAATCAACGGTCTGGGCTGGACGTTCTCGTCCCTGGAACCGCGCGCCCTGGCCCTGCGCCCAATCTTTTGCGGACTGCAATGGCTTTCGTCCTTATGGACGGCCGCTACGGTGTTCCAAAATCGGGACGATCAGTCATTCTTTGAACGCTACCGACTGATCATACGTGGCAGCGGACGAGTGATCCGCAGTTCTGGAATCGACGTCGATGCGTTCGCCATGGCAAGGCATCTTGCCCCGTCGGCGATGAAAATGCGCGAGGAGCTTGGGCTCCAATCCGCCGAGATCGTAATTTTTGTCGGCCGGCTAACTCGCCAGAAAGGCATCCCGACACTCCTCAAGGCAGTCCCTCGCATTTTGGCTGAAAGGCCCGATGCCCGTTTCGTGCTTGTCGGGCCATTGGAATCCGAGGGCCCATTTGCGGTGGACAAGGCGGAGATTGATCGACATGCGCCCCATGTCATCGCCTTGGGCCCACGACGCGACGTTCCTGCCCTGCTTGGCATGGCCGATCTGTTCGCCTTTCCGACACAATATCGCGAAGGGATTCCGCGCGTCCTGCTGGAGGCAGGGCTTGCAGGATTGCCTATCGTCGCCTCAAGGATGCCTGGCTGCAATGAGGTGGTCGAAGACGGATGGAACGGCCATCTCGTCCCACCGCACGATCCGAACAGCCTTGCATCTCGAATTATAGACCTCTTGTCCGACCGCCGGAAAGGAAGGACCATGGGCGCTCGCTCTGTCGAGCTGGTCCGGACGCAGTTCTCGCTGCCCTGGGTGGTCGAGCAATATTGCGATCTCTACGACAATGTCCTTAGCGCCAAATCCCATGGCGGCTTCGCTCGACCGGCGTCGCCCGCGTTGCTTGAAGAGGCTGCTGCAAACCGCGCATTGGGTGGAGCGCGCCGATGATCCGCGACGCGTTGCTGGCCTGCGGCGTTGCGATGTCCTATGCGGCGCAGCTCACCATTCCGGGAGTGCCACTCGGCTATGGCGAGCTGTTTCTCGCGCTTTGGATCATGCTGTCGATCGGCCGGGTGCTCGCCGGCGGTCATTTGGTATTCAGGCCCGCCCTGATCCGTGTCGCGGGCTTCTGGCTGATCATGACGCTTGCTCTGGGGATTGGCACCATCGTCGGCTATCTGACCACGGTGCTGTACCTGTCGGTGGTGATGCACGATATGATAGCCTACCTGCTGCTGATCTGCGTCACCTGCCTAGCCGCCGCGGAGCCCGAGGCTGATCGTCATCTGCGCAGTACTGCCTGGTGGGTGGTCGCGATCGCGAATGCAGGCTTTATTGTTCAGCTGGCACTTGGATGGGGTTGGATCCACCAATCCGGCGTCGATCCGTGGTACTGGGATCGCTTCCGCGGCTGGTCCGAGAACCCGAACCAGCTCGCGCTCTATTGTGCACTCTTTGGCCCATTCGCCTTGCATCTTGCGACGACCACAAGCAATCCGTGGGCGAGATTGGCCGGGCTCAGCAGCCTTATCCTGACCATCTATATCGGAAGGCTGACGAAGAGTGATACCTATCTGTACACGACGGTCCTGGCCTGCTTGATATTTCTTGGGCTGCGGGTTCGGACATGGCTCGCAACCGGTGACGGCAAGGCCAGCTTTTCCCGGCAAGTTACCCTCCTGTTGATGATTGGCTTCCTTCCGTTGGCCTTGTCGATGACGCCCTACATTCTCACGGAAGCGGGCAGCGTCGAACAGTTCGCCTTAAGTCTCACCAAGGACAAGGGCGGCGACGCAACCGCCGAAACCGCCGCACTTCGCCTCCATCTCTGGGGAGATGCATTGGGCAAGGGCCTGACGTCAGGATCCCTGGGCCTTGGTCCTGGGCCGCATCTGGAGCGCCCGCCCATTTCCTACAGCCAGTTTCTGCCCCGGCCTTTCGAGGCTCACAACACGATTCTCGATCTATACACTCAAGGTGGTTTGATTGCGGTCCTAGCCCTGGCCTGGATTGTCGGCGCGGCGGCTTTATGCGCATGGCGTGCAAAGCTCGATGCCCTGTTCGTGCTCGTCGTGTCGATCGTTATCTTCGGGATGCCACATCTGATCATCCGCCATCCAATCGTGTGGTTTGCGCTGACCATTTGCCTTGTTGCCGGAACGCCGCAAACGGTTTCGGCAACCTCGAGCGACCGGAGGTGATGGCATGTGTGGGATTGCCGGAATTCTCCTTGCACCCGATGCAGCCAGTGCCAGGCCGCTCACGGCCATAGGGCAGATGACGACGGGCCTTCGTCATCGCGGGCCTGATGGTGAAGGCTTCTGGGTCAACCGTGAAGCCGGCATCGCCTTCGGCCACAGGCGTTTGGCTATCGTCGATCTATCGGAGGCGGGACGCCAACCAATGCATTCGGCAAGTGGCCGATATGCCATTACGTTCAACGGCGAGATCTACAATTTCCGCGATCTGCGCCGCGAACTTGAAGGCGCTGGCCATCGGTTCCGTGGCGCCAGCGATACCGAAGTCATGCTGTGCGCAATCGAGAGTTGGGGTCTCGACACCGCACTGACGCGCCTCGCTGGCATGTTCGCATTTGGATTGTGGGATCTGAAGACCAGGACCCTCCATCTCGCCCGCGACCGAATGGGCAAAAAGCCGCTCTATGTTGCTGCAACACGCGATGCGCTTGTTTTTGCCTCCGAGTTGAAGGCGATCAATCGTTTTCCAGGGTTCTGTCAGGAGCTCGATCTCGACGCGGCTGCGACGATGCTTTCGAAGGGATGGGTGCCGGGTAACAGTTGCATCTGGCAAGGCGTATTCAAGTTACCTCCTGGCTCGGTTCTGTCTGTGACGGCGGCAGATTTTGCCGAGGCGCGCAGTGCCGCATCCCTTTCGCAACGCGTCCGACACTGGTGGTCGCTGCCTGAAGTCGCCGCGAACGGTCGACTGAATCCAATCGCCGGCACCGACGAAGAACTGACCGACGAACTCGACGACCTGCTGCGACTTGCCGTTCGGGAACGCATGGTAGCCGATGTGCCGCTGGGTGCCTTTCTGTCTGGTGGCATCGACAGCTCCGCCGTTGTGGCGCTGATGCAGGCTCAGTCGCCGAAGCCGGTGCGCACATTCACGATTGCTTTCGGAGAAGGCGGGTTTGATGAGGCACCCCACGCCGCGGAGGTTGCGCGGCATCTGGGCACCAATCATACTGAACTACACCTTTCGGCCGCCGCTGCGCGCGAGGTCATTCCAGAATTGCCGCAGATCTGGGACGAGCCGTTCGCCGACGAATCGCAGATACCAACTTTGCTGGTGGCGCGGCTCGCCCGCCAGCATGTTACCGTGGCCCTGTCAGGCGACGGTGGCGATGAATGCTTCGCCGGTTACGCCCGCCACTTCATGGCGGCGCGGTTGAAACGACAGCATGCGCTGCCGTCGCCGCTGCGTCACACGCTTGCTGCAGGGGTCGAATTGCTGGCCCGTGCGGCGCGCTACGATCTCGTCAGCAAGCTGCCGCTTTCGGCGAGTGCACGGCTCGCGCTGCGGAGCGATCGGCTGCACCGCCTCGCTCGGCTGCTCGCCGCAGCAGATGAGGACGAATTGTATCAACGGCTGACCGGAGTATCGACCGAGAGCCTCACACTCCACAAGGCGCCCACATCAATTCAAGAGTCACCCCGGCTTGATGGCCTGCTGTCCCGTCTCTTGTACGACGACATGGCCGGCTACCTGCCCGACGATATACTGGTGAAGTTGGACCGTGCCAGCATGGCCAACAGCCTCGAGGGCCGGTGCCCGCTTCTCGACCATCGGGTTGTCGAATTCGCTTGGCGGCTGCCCGCACATGCGAAGGTTCGCAATGGCAAAGGCAAGTGGATACTTCGTCAGTTGCTGAGCCGCTATCTTCCGCAACGGCTGATCGACCGGCCGAAGCAGGGTTTCGATGTTCCCATAGCGGTCTGGCTGAGAGGCCCGTTGCGCGACTGGGCCAGCGATCTGGTCGCCGATATGCGCCTCTCCGGAGATGGGATCTTCGACTTTGCGAAGGTCGCGATGTGCTGGCGCGACCACCTTGACGGAAGACAGGACCATTCTCGTGATTTGTGGCCCGCATTGATGTTCCAGGCCTGGCGCAACGAGGCCGGGCGGCCCCCAGGGCCGGCAACGGGCATGTCTACAGTGCTCGAACTGACAGGAGTATAAGATGGAAGGTTCCATAGTCAGCCGCATTCACCTTCCGCGCGCCACTGAAATGCACGTGCCGACGCGCGAGATCAACCCGCGCATGAGGCCATTCCTGCGCGAACAGATCGACGCGCAGACCCCCTTCCATCAACTCCTTATTACCGTCGCGAGGAGAAAATGGTTCCTGCTTGCAATGGTGATTTTGGGCGGTGTGTTGGCTGGGCTTGCGGGTTTTGCGCGTCCCGTCCTGTTCGAGTCGACCGCACAGGTGATTGTCGATGCTCCTGGCAGGAATGCGGCTCCCGGAGGCGCAGATTCTGCGCAGGAGATGCTGGATGCGAGCATTGATGACCACTTAACCATGCTCTCTTCGCAGGGGCATCTGCGTCGCGTGGTGGCAGCCCTGCGCAAGACGGAGGTTGGTAACATTGCTGAGCAAGGGGATGTCGTAACCGGAAATTCACGCCCCGCTCCGGCCGGCGGCGACTTGCAGAACATACGCACCTTCGCAGCCGGTCTGCTGGAAAGCATTTGGCCGCAGGGCAAGCCGGCGGCCGCCGATGAAGACGAACTCAAGGCATTACGGAAGGGCATGAGGGTTGGACAGGAACTGCGATCAAGAGTGATCACGGTCGGCTTTACCGACAACGATCCGGCGCGAGCCGCCCTTGTGGCCAATACGTTCGTCCAAGTATACATCGACGATCTCGCACAGAAGCGCAGGGCGTCAGACAGACTGGAACTCGCCTCGATCGTCGCTAGCCTACCGGTCGTACAAAGCGACTTGGCGAAAGCAACCGACCGCCTGGAAAAGTATCGGCTGAGCCATGGCGCGGTCGATCAAGGTGCGGCGGACAACGCTGCCAAGGAGACAGCCGAGCTCAGCCAGCAGATATCTTTGTCGAAGGCGGATCTCTCCGCAACGGAATCTCGCCTTCAACACATCGAGGCTTTGCGAAAGGAAGGAGCATCGGTCGCGGCGCTCGCCGAAGCGATCGGGTCACCGGTACTGGCCGACATGGCGGCTCGCCAAGCCAACGACAATGCGGATGCGGGCCTGAGTACTGCAATCAACCGCGAGATCGAACAAGGCACTGCTCGCATTGCTGCGGAGGCGAACATCTACCGTGCCCAGATTGCGGCTCTGGAGGGGCGCAAGAATGTGCTTGATGCGGTGGTGGCCGACACAGCCGGCCGGCTTTCCGGCTTGCGTGCGCTCGAGCCGCAGGTCAGCATCTTGACGCAGCGATACAACCAGCTACTCACGCAACAACAGGATCTGGTGCAGCGTATCGCAACTCCCTTGCCCGGAGTCTCGATCCTTTCAGCGGCGTGGCCGCCGACGAATCCAAAAACCCTGCCGCCCATCTTCCTTATTCCGCCCGGCATGATCGTGTTTGGTCTCATTGGCGGGATCTTCGTGATGGTCCGCAGCCGCCTCAATCAGACCTTGTGCGGCGAGGCCGAAGCTGAAGCCGCGCTCAGGGTCCCATGCCTGGGGCTGATACCGGAAGCGCCCACAATACACGCGAAACGACTACAGCAGCTGGTTCTTGGCCAACGACAGTCCAGCTACAGCCGAGCCATCACTTCCCTCCTCGTCACCGTGACACTCAACAAGGCGAGGGGCCGCGCTTCGCACGTCATCCTCGTAACGTCCAGTATCCGGCATGATGGCAAGACCGAGCTTGCATGGAGCCTGGCGTTGGCAGCTACCCGACTTGGGGGACGAGTGCTTTTTCTCGATCTTGACAGCACGGGCGCCCGCCTCACGAACGAGTTCCTGAACGAATTCGGCGCGCTCCGGCCGCATAAATCCTTTGGAGACTATATGAACGACCGTTGTCCCCTGCACGACGCGGTCACGGGAATGCCTGAAATTGGAATCGACTTCATGGCGCTGGCACCATCAGAGGATCTGCTGCCGCAGCTGTCGATGATCGACGGATCCCTGGTCACAGATGAGCTGCGCTCAATCTACAGCGTCGTCATTATAAATGGACCGCTGGGACTTGGAGGACCTGAGGCCAGGCTACTGACGGGCTGGGCTGACGTGGTTCTGTTCGCCGTTCGCTGGGGCAGGACGCGTCGCAGCATCGCGCGCGGTGTTCTGCAGCTGCTGACGGAGGACGAGACGGCTCAGGTCCCCGTAGGCAGCGTTCTCACGCACGTCAATCTACAGAAACACGCTGGCTATCGGTTTGGGGACAGCGCAGATCTCTTGCTCGAGAGAACATCATGAGTGTCACATGCGGGCTTCCGCGTAACGACCGTCGCGGCAGTCAGTCTGTCGAGCGGAAGATAATATCGAAGAGTTCGCAGACCGGAGCTGGGCCCGCCGGCGCAAGAGACATCGACGATTGCAGCGATCCGAAGCTCGCCCGCTTCCCTGCGGCCTCCGTTGCTCCAGCAAATATGGTTTTGCCGCACGAGGAGGACACGGGCCGGGGTCTCGGCTATGCCAGCATCTTCGCTCTTTTGGTCTATATCGGGGGTGCGGGCTTGACCAGCTTGGCGCAGTTATTGATTGCGCGCATCGTTGGCTCCACCAGCTATGGCATCTACTCCTATGTTCTGGCCTGGACCTCGGTGCTTGCCTATCTTGCAACGCTTGGGTTCCATGTATCCTTGCTGCGTTTCGTCTCCGCCTACAGTGCCAAAGGGCGGCTTGACCTGGTACACGGGGTAATCAGGTTTGCTCTGCAAAGGTCGCTGGCGGCAGCGACACTATTCGGCATCATTGGCGCCGCCTTGGTCTTGTTCTTTTCGGATTCTTCTCACAAGGAGCTTCAAACCAGCCAGCTGCTAGGCATGGCAGCAGTGCCTTTGGTCACCGCCTACGCGTTGGGCGCAACACTTGTTCGTGCTTTCGGCGGCGGTGTCTCGGCCCTCATGCCGGAACGCATCGTGCGCGACGGCCTATTGTTGACGTTGCTGGGAATGGCGGTCTTATCCGGATCATGGACCCCCAACGCACCCCTGGTGATGCAGGCGGTGCTGGCAAGTTCAGCCATCACGGTCGGCCTGGTGTTCATCATGGCGGCAAAATTTCAGCCGCCCGGCTTGCGGCAGGTTCAGCCAGGCGACGAGTCGCGGGAATGGTGGTCCGCGGTTCCGCCAATGATGCTCATGGCCGGGCTCGATGTTTTCATCAGCCGGGCCGGGGTCATGGTGCTGGGCTGGACGCATCACATTCGCGAAGCGGGCATTTTCGCCTTGGGATTGAACGTCGCATTGCTTGTGAGCCTTTCCCTGGTCGCTGTCTCGACGATGTTTGCGCCGACAGCGGCCGCCCTTCATGCCCGAGGCGATCGGATGGCTCTGCAGCAGCTGTTTTCACGGGCCGCCCTACTTTCCTCTGGCGGCGCCATAGCGATGGCCATCCCGATGCTTGCGATTATTGAACCTCTGTTGAGCTGGTTCGGCGGAGATTTCAGTACAGCGGCACCCGTCGCGCGGATACTCATTCTCGGATATGTCTTTGTCGCGCTATGCGGACCCCAGATGCTCCTCTTGATGATGACTGGAAACGAATGGGCGGCAGCCGCAACCATGATCGCCGGCGCCGCGGCCAGCATCATGGGCTGTGCCGCAGGAATTGCGCTCTACGGCGCGCCGGGCGCCGCAGTGGGCCTCGCGCTTGCGTTGGCGATTTGGAATGTGGCGATGTCGATTTATATCAGCAAACGGCTGAAAATTATCCCTGGGCTGATCTTTGCGCTGGCGTCGCTCAGAACGCGCGCAGTCGAAGGCCAGCCGCCTCATTGGTTCCTGCGCTGATCTGATGTTATCGCGCCCGATACTCGACGGCATCAGCGTTCAGGAATTTCGAGTCCAAGATTGTGTCGGATAGAGGCTGGCGGGGGCGGCTTTGGGGCCGACACTCGCTTTATTCTCTGTCCGAAAAAAATGCGAAATCTCAAATTTGCCGAGTGGCAGATCGTTGCCCGACAAGGCGCGGCCTACACTGTGGCCTCATCATTCACCGACGTTTGTTGCCGTATGCTGACCGCGTCATCCGTTCCATGAAAGTCCCGGTACCATTCGACAAAGCGTTGCACTCCGTCCTCAAGCGGTGTCGCCGGGGCGAAGCCGACGGCCTTGCGGAGATCGCTGACGTCGGCGCGCGTCTCCAGAACGTCGCCAGGCGGCAACGGCACATCCACGCGAAGCGCCCGGCTGTCAAGGGCGGTCTCGATGATCGAAATCAGTCGGTTGATTTCCTCGGGCCGGTCGTTGCCGATATTGTAGACGCGACACGGCGCGGAACTTGTAGCAGGGTCGGCGGTGCAAGGGTCCCAATTCGGATCGGGCCGCGGCGGTGCAGCGAGTGCCCGAACCACGCCCTCAGCGATATCGTCGATATAGGTGAAGTCTCGCCAGACGCGGCCGGCATTGGCTACTTCGATTGGCTTGCCCTCGATGATCGCGCGCGTGAACAAATAGACTGCCATGTCGGGCCTGCCCCAGGGGCCATAAACGGTAAAGAAGCGCAGTCCCGTCACGGGCAGGTCGAACAAATGGCTGTAGGAATGCGCCATGAATTCATTCGAACGCTTGGTGGCGGCGTAGAAGCTGACGGGATGATCGGCGCCGTGGTGCTCGGAAAACGGTATGGTTCGATTTAAGCCGTAGACGGAGCTCGAGGAGGCGTAGACGAGATGACTGACGCCGTAATGCCGGCAGCCCTCAAGGACGTTTAGAAACCCCACTATGTTCGATTGCACGTAGGCGTGCGGGTCAACAATTGAATGACGCACGCCGGCCTGAGCCGCGAGATGGACAAAGTGTGAGGGGCGAACGTTTGAAAACAGCAACTGAACGCGCGCGGCATCCGCCAGATCCATTCGTATCGGCGTGAACTCCGCCTCGCTACAGAGGCGTGCAAACCGCGCTTCCTTGAGCCGCAGATCGTAATAGGGTGTGAAATTGTCGACGCCCACGACTTTGACACCCAGACGCAAAAGCCGCGAGGCCACGTGAAAACCAATGAAACCTGCTGCGCCGGTGACGACGATCGGTCCTGTCCGTGCAAGTCTCTTCACCGCTTGATCCGAACGCGATCGGGCGATTTCCACCTTCTCCGTTGCGGCAAGGACAGACTCGCTGCATAGATCGTTGTCCAACTTGTCGCCTTTCGAATTCCGTTCGACAGTACCGAATTGCCGGTCCGAGATTCCAGCTTCCGATATTTACCTCAGCGCATCGAACCTGGTGGAGTTCAGGCGACGTCGGTGCCACGAACCGCGCAACGCGATGCACGACCTGCCAAATCATGACACTCCAAATTGCGTCGTCTGGATCCCGGGCGGACGCCGACGTCCGGCGATTGCATTTAAGTGGCCGGCCCTTATGGCAGGACCGAAATACGCCCAAGAAGGGCCACCAGTTCCGCCTGGCGTTTCGTTTCGGTCTTGGCGAACAGCGAGGCAAGCTGGGAACGGATCGTGGTGCGGCTGAGACGCCAGCTGCGAGCGATCTCCAAAGGTGCGTCGCCCTGAGCCAAACGCAAGGCGAGGTGCGTTTCTGCGCTCGTCAAGCCAAACATTCTTTGCAACGTGCGAGGATTTGGCCCCGACCTGTTGTCCCGGTCCAGCAACGCCACGATGCTCGTTCCGTCGGGAGCAATAACTCCGTTCTCGTTCAATATCACCGGCCGGTCGCCCCTGCTGCGGATTACCACCCAGGATAACGAGCCCGGCAGGAATTGGCCCGGAACATTCGCGATCAGCCGCCTTAGTGCGGCCGTAAGCCCGCTCGCCGTGTCAGCCGCTTCGCCCTGGCGCTCAAGCGTGGTTTGGGCGGCTGCGTTCCACTCGACTACTTTTCTTTCGCGATTCAGCACGAGATAGCCACAGCCAATGCGATCAAGCACGCCGGTTATGGATTCCAGACTGCGGCCTTTTGGTTCCCCAAGCCGTGCGTCCAATGGATCCGATGCGCGATCGGGAAGGTGACCAGAAGAGGGTCGCGTATTCCGCGCGTCAAAATCGTACTTGGTCCTCGTAGCAATGTACCTACCGCCCGAAGAAGCATCAACATGTCTATCGATCAGGTTCATTTTCTACCCCTAACCCAAAGTTTCACACACGCCCGAAAATAAGTATTCGGGATTCGGATAGTCTTTTATGTTTAGATGGATTCTAGTCTTCTATGCGCTGACGGATAACGTGTTCATCACCACCTTGAAAACTCAATATGATCTGACAGTTCTAAGGCAGCTCATAGCCCCTGCTGCATCCGATAAAATGCGCGCTATGATAGCGGTATGGCAATCCGGCAGTGGTACTAAGCTGTACGTTTTTTGCTCTAGTCTCGACGGGCTAGTCAGAAGGTTGTAGTCTGTGTCCATGAGCTCGCAGTCGCGCAGGTCGAATTCGAAACCGTCGGGCAGATTGCTAACTCATATTGCCTCTGCATCCGTACTAGCTGCCACACTGATATTTGAAATAAAATCGTCAGCCTATATTGGGCAAGGCGCCAGTTTTCTGGAATTTGTTCCGGCTATTATTATTATCGCTTATCTCGAAGATCGTGTGCCTGCGCTCGCTGCGACCATTCTGATGGTGGCGGTCGGCCTTTGGGCGCGAGGATACGATCAGATTTCAAATGGCGATTGGGCACGCGCAATCCTGCTTCTGGTTTCGGGTGGGGTGATTGCCATGACGTTCCATCGCCTGCGGCAGGACTTGCGTGAGCTGCTGGAAGTCGCGGAGGCCAGGCTCGCTGCCGTCGAGGCGACCGAAAGCCGCTATCGTTGGGCCTTCGAACGTGCTGCCATGGGATTCGCGAACACCAACGAGAAAGGTGAGTTGCTGCAATCCAACAGACGCCTTTGTGAGATGACCGGGTACAAGGAGGAGGAGCTTGCCCAATTGCAGCTCGATACGCTCGCCCACCCGAACGACCGGGACACCTTGGCGCAATTGTTGGCGGGCCTAGGCAACGACATTGCTTCGTTCGTTTCGGAGGTCCGTCTTTTAAGAAAGGACGGTACGGCATTCTGGGCCAGGCTAACGCTTTCTTCGTCCGTGCCCGAGGGGGGACTCTCGGAGAGCATCTTCGTGGTGGTCGACGATATTTCGGAACGACGAGCTGTTCACGAAGCGCTTCGGGCTCAGAAGGAATGGCTAGACCTCGCTCTGTCTGCTGGACGCTTGGCCACGTGGCGGATCGACCTTAAAGACGGGACAGTCACAGGCTCGGACACGTTCTGGGACGTTCTCGGCTTGGCCCAGGCCAATAGCCGCAGTTTGGAGGAACTATCAGCTGTCGTTCATCCGGCGGACTGGCCAAAGCTGGCGGCATCGAGAAAGCCCGCATCATCGGTCATGAATTACGATGTTGAGATACGCGTCCGTCGACCGGACGGGCATATCCGCTGGGTTGCCCTGCGCGGAAGGGAGGAAAGACAGGGTGATGGAGGACAGCGGCTTGGAGTGGCTGCCGACCTGAGCGAGAGACGACAAACCACGCTGCTGCGCGCCGCGGCAAAGAAGCGGGAGCGCATTATGCTCGAACAACGCCACAGGTTCGGCAACGTTTTCGCGGTGATCACGGCGCTCGTGAAAATGGTCGATGTTCCTGGAAACAATGTTGCCAAATACAAGGAAATGCTGATCGACCGGATACGCGCGCTCGAGGCAACCCATCTGCTTCTTTCACGCAACGGCAGCGTATCGGGGGCGCTAAACGATCTCGTTGCTCAAGAGTTGCAACCATATATGGGAACACGCGCCATATCGGTCAGCGGTCCTTCCGTGGTGATGTCGGGAGGCGCCGCCGAGAGTTTTGCAATGATCGTCCACGAGCTTGCCACCAATTCCATGAAATATGGAGCGCTTGGCGATCCAAAAGGCCGGATCGACGTAAGCTGGACATTTGCACCTGAAGACACAGGCAGTGAGATCGTGTTCGAGTGGGTGGAATCGGGACGGCGGCGGACCTCGAGCGTAGTCCGTCATGGCTTCGGTTCCATGATAATCGGAGTAGATGGAGCGCCGCTTGTCGGTCACTCTCCCAAACTGGAAATAACTGACCACGGGTTGCGGTATTCGCTGCGGCTGTCACGCAAGGAAATCGGATCCTAGTGCAGTGCTCCGATCGAAAAGCAGATACCTAAAAGACGCGTCGCGCTGAATGGCCTTGGAGATGCGCTTAGGTTCTTTTCCAGGGATGTCGTTGGCCAAAGGCCGCAGCGCAGTTTCGGTATATGCAGTATATGCATGAAAGCTTGGGCGCCGTTTGCATGTCCAAAAGGACGCGCGGCGCCCTAGCTGGCATGTCTCGAAAGCCATGTCTTCAGCATAACCGCAGCTTCTGTCCGATTGCGTACCCCCAACTCACGCAGGACCGCAGCAGCGTGGATTTTCGTGGTCGCCTCTGCGATTTCCAGGTCGCGAGCAATTTCCTTGTTTGAATAGCCTTCCGCCATCAGCTTGAGGACTTCCTTTTGCCTCGAGGTCAGCCTGCCAAGGTTGAGGCCTGTGGTACGTCGCTGTGGGCCTTTCTCGGAGTGTGTATGCGCGTGGGTTGTTTGCGTTGCACCCGGGCGTGACAGAAGTGCAGGAACATAGATGCGGCCGGAGAGGATTTCATTGACAGCCAAAACGACCTCTTCGTCCGTCTGCGACTTTACGATGTAGCCGTGAAGCCCGATCGAAAGAGCCGTGAGTATTTCCGAGCGTGAATCGTTTCCGGAAACGATCGCAAATCGCGTGTCCGGATAGGCGGACAGGATCCCGCCGAGCACCTCCTGATTGAACAGGCCCGGCATATTCAGGTCCAGGATCGCAAGATCCACGAACGATTGCTCTGCCAGCAAACTGAGCACCGCGTCGAAACAAGACGCTTCAAATATCTCCACACCTGGAATGCCTGCGGTCAGTGCCAATCGCAAGCCACGACGATACAAGCCGTGATCGTCGGCGATGACGATTCGATACATTGAACTACCCCAACGCGTATCTGAATGGATTGAACGGTGATGGGCCTGAAAGTCGTAGCCATTCACTCGTCGATTCATCCAGCCGACGCCGCGGCACCCCAACGCCGCAAACGCCAGATTTCTAATATAATCTTAAATGACGGGAAACGCTCCTCTTTTTTTGCCCCTTGTGAGCGAAACCCGCCGAACGTCGTCGAACATGTGTTCTGACCTCTTGGAAAGCTGACAGACCGGCTGGTCGTTCAGCACTGCCATAGGTCTGTAGGTATAGAACAGCAAAACGGCTGAATTGTTACCATTCGAATGCACGACGACATCCACCCCGACGGCCACATACCATCCAGATGCAATGTCCGGATCAGGGATCGGTGGGGAAATCTCACCGGTCTTCTACGGGAAATCTCACCGGTTCTTCTGAGGGGACAAGAACGCGTTTCCCGGGTGCTGACCAGGGTAGGATAACCGGCCCGTGACGATGGCGTTCAGGCCGAATGAACAAGGGAGGACCAGGATGAAAGCGGTGATTCAATGTGGTGGAATGGGAACACGCCTCCGCCCCTTCACTTCGATCTTGCCGAAGCCGCTCATGCCGATTGGTGCACGGCCGGTTCTCGAGATGCTTCTGAAATGGTTGCGACGCAACGGTATTCAGGAAGTCTATATTACAACCGGGTATCTCGGCCACTTGATCCGCACCGTGTGTGGAGATGGCTCGCAGTGGAACCTGAAAATTCGATACACGCAGGAGATGGAGCCGCTGGGCACCATCGGGCCATTGTCTTTGATCAGGGACGAACTGACGGAGCCATTCATCGTTCTCAATGGCGATGTCCTTACGGATCTAAGCCTCAGTCGATTTGTAGCAGCGCACCGTAAGCACACCGATCCAGTGACGATCGCAACAGCCTGTCGCCTGATCAAGATGGATTTCGGCGTCATCGACGAAGTCGACAATACCGTGCAGACCTTTCGCGAGAAACCGACGCTGTCGCATCTGGTCAGCATGGGGATTTACTGCATGAATCCAGACGTTCTGCAGTTCATCCCGTCCGGCATACCCTTTGGGTTCGACGACCTGATGCTCCAGATGATGCAGAACGGCACAACCGTGCACGTGTACAAGCATGAAGGTCTCTGGCTCGATATCGGGCGCGTCGACGACTTTCAGAACGCACAGACCATTTCCTGGGAAGACCAGTCGGCCTCGATCGAGGTCACTGCGACGGCTGCATGATGAAGTCACCAGCGCGGTTCCCACAGTTATCAGTCTAGGAGGTTGTGATGCTCTTGGTCAGTGCCCCGATCTTGGGTGTGCCGGAGAAGACTGCTTTGACCAAGGTCATCGACAGCGGCTGGCTGACCATGGGGGAGCAGGTACGAGCCTTCGAACAAGCCTTTGCCGACGTGCATGGTGCGGAGGATTGCGTCGCGGTCAGTTCTTGTACCGCAGCGCTTCATCTCATTTTGCACGCACTTGGTATCGGCCCGGGCGACGAGGTGCTGGTCCCATCCTTGACTTTCGTGGCGACCGCAAATGCGGTCCTCTATGTTGGTGCGACCCCCGTTTTCGTCGACATCGAGTCGGTCGATGTGCCGCTGATGTCCATCGCGGAAGCCGAAGCGAAATGCACGGCCCGCACCAAGGCAGTCATTCTCGTCCATTTCGCCGGCTACCTCGCCGATCGGGAACAATGGCAGAAGTTCGCCCGTGCCCGTGGGCTGCATATCGTCGAGGACGCGGCGCATGCGCCCGGCCTGAAGGAGGTGGGGACATTTGGTGCCGCGGCCGCCTTCAGCTTCTACGGCAACAAGAACATGACCACGGCGGAAGGCGGGGCGGTGATTGCCAGGGATGCCGGTCTGCTCGAGACGATCCGCCAGGCGCGTGGACATGGGATGACCACCGGGACACGTCAAAGGCTGAACAGCCGCACCCCGCAGTATGATGTCACCATGCTCGGATTCAATTATCGCATGGATGAATTGCGGGCTGCGATCGGATTGGTCCAGCTGCAAAATCTGCAGGAGTGGAATGAGATCAGGCGTATCCTGGTGATGCTGTATCGCCGTCTCATCGCGAAGCATTGCCCGGCCGTGACCATCCCGTTCCACGAGCCGCGGACGTCGGCCTACCACATCATGCCTATCCTTTTGCCGCGTTACGCCGACAGGCAAGACGTCATCGACGCACTGCGCGCGCAAGGGATACAAACCACTATCCACTACCCGCCGGTGCACCAGATGACGCTCTATCGTGAGCTCATTCCCGGTACTCATTTACCGCGCACGGAAGATTTCGCCCAGCGCGAACTCACTGTACCGCTGCATCCGCAGATCACCGCACCTTTGGTCGAAACGGTAGTGGTCGCTCTTGCCGCGGCGGTCAATAACTGCGCTCAGACAGGAACAGCCGCATGAATGCCCTGGACCTAGCCATTCACCGGCCTAACGTCTCGAGCGCCGCCCATGGGGCTGTGAGACGAGCAATCGATCTCGTCATTGCTGCAGCTGCGGCGATCGTCTTCGCTCCGCTGATGCTGCTGATTGCCCTGGCGCTGCTGCTGGAAGGCGGTCGGCCAATCTTCTTTACGCAGACCCGCGTCGGGGCCGGTGCTCGCCCATTCCGCATGTACAAATTCCGCAAATTCAGAGTGCGATGCGATCCCGGTGGCCTGGCGCTGACCATGGCCGATGACAGCCGCATGACGCCAATCGGGCGGTTCCTCGCCGCCACCAAATTCGACGAGCTGCCGCAGCTATGGAATGTCTTCAGAGGCGAGATGGCAATCATCGGTCCACGCCCGGAGAGCCTTGCCTTTGCCGATTGTTTTCGTGGGGGCTTTGAGGACATTTTACAATACAAGCCAGGCTTGTTGGGTCCGGCCCAGGTTCTCTTCCGGAATGAAGCGCATTTTTATCCGCGATCCGTGGACCCGCTATTGTTCTACCGCCAGGTTCTGTTTCCTGCCAAGGCCAGGCTCGACCTTTCCTATTATCCGCAGCGCACGATCGTCTCTGATGTCGTCTGGATGGTGCGCGGCTTGCTGGCGGTGCTTGGCGTCGTTTCGCCGCCGCCGATCGGAACTTGAGAGCAGGTGGAATACCCGCGCTCTCGTGGATTTGCAAAGTCAGTGCCTCACGTCATAGGGGGAACGCTTGGGTCATGGCATACAAGGGCAGGAAAGTTCTGGTTACCGGTGCCGATGGGTTCATCGGGTCGCATCTCACCGAAGCACTCGTCCGTAGCGGCGCGGACGTCACTGCGCTGGCTCTCTACAATTCGTTCGACAGCCACGGCTGGCTGGACGATTTGCCGGACACCATTCGAAGCCAGCTGAACCTCATCCGCGGTGATGTTCGTGACAGCGCATTTCTTAACCGGATCGTGCGTGGCCAGGCGGTGGTGTTTCATCTCGCCGCACTGATCGCGATCCCATATTCGTATGCCGCGGCCCAGTCCTATGTAGAAACCAACATCCTGGGCACGGTCAACGTCCTCGAAGCGGCGCGCCAATGGGAGACGGAGCGTGTGGTGCACACCTCGACAAGCGAGGTTTATGGCACCGCGCTGACAATGCCCATCAGCGAATCACACCCGTTGCAGGGACAGTCACCATATTCGGCATCCAAGATCGGTGCGGACATGATGGCGGAGTCGTACGCCAGATCGTTCGACGTCCCCGTGGTCATCATGCGGCCCTTCAATACGTATGGCCCACGCCAGAGCGAGCGAGCCATCGTACCGACCATCATACGTCAGGCTCTCGACAAGAAATGCTCGGCGATCATGGTGGGAGACACCAGCCCGATCCGCGATCTTACTTTCGTGGAAGACACTGCGGCGGCGTTTTTGACCGCAGGTTCGGCCGAGCTCGAATTTGGCCATGCCTACAATGCCGGAAGCCAGCGCGCCGTGACGATCTCGGACATATTGGATCTGGTGGTCGAGTTGAGTGGCTGCAAGAAACCAATTCACCGCGACGAGCGCCGCCTGCGGCCGCAGAATTCAGAGGTGCGTGCCTTGCTGGCTGATTCTTCGCTCCTCGAAAGCAAGACTGGATGGCGCGCCCAGACCAGCCTGCGCGAAGGGTTGGAGCGGACCATCGGATGGTGGCAGGGACGCCTCAGCGAAGGCCGGGTGCGCCATGAGATGGGTTACATGACATGAGCTTTCGCCTGGGTGGATTGGCTCCGCAGTTGTCGCTGGATTCGAACCAGAAGGAGATTGTCACCAATGGTCCTTGTTAACCGAATCCTTCTTGTCGTGCTCGGCATGCTGGCTGCCATGGATACGGCCGCTGCAGCGGAAGCGCAGGTCGCCTATCGACTTTCCGCCGGCGACACCGTCGAGATAGGAATTGCCTCCATCCCGGAGCGAACGCAACGTGCCGTGGTCCAGATGGACGGCACGATCGCGTTTCCCGAAGTCGGGATGGTTTCGGTGGGCGGCCTAAGCCCGGCCGAACTGCAAACACGCATGCAGACGATCCTGCCAACCAAGATATTCCACCATCGTCTGCCTGACGGGCGGGAGCAAATGATCGTCATCAAGCCGACAGACGTGACCGCCGTGGTCGCAGAATATCGGCCGATCTATGTGACAGGGGATGTGCTCACTCCCGGACAGCAGGCCTACCGGCCGCTGATGACCGTGCGGCAGGCGATTGCCGTGTCAGGTGGTTTCAGCCTTTTGCGGTCCCGGGCAAACCAGGTTGGCCCCGATCCGGTGGATCTGCGGCGCGATTACGAATCGCTTTGGGGGGAATACACGAGAGACTACTATCACAGCGCCCGCATTCGCGCCGAACTTCAGGGCAAATCGAGCTTCGACATGCAGCCACCACAAGGATCGCCCTTGCCGGCAGTTTTTGCATCGGCGATCGCCCAGGCCGAAGCAGAAGGGCTGAAGCTCTCGTTGGACAACTTCCAGCAAGAGCAGAGCTTTCTCGATAAAAGTGGCAAGGATGCCGCTGCACAAACCGAGACCTTGCTCAAACGCGAGCAGGCCGAAGCGGATGGCGTGAAGGCGGACGAAGACGAGCTGGCGCGCGTAAGGAAGGCGTTTGAGTCCGGAAATCTCACCAATAACCGGCTCGCCGACGTCCGGCGCGCTTTGGTACTCTCTTCCAGCCGGGCACTCGAAACGTCGGTTGAACTTATGAGAGCACGACGTCAGCAGGCTGATTTTGCCAGACAGCACGAACGCAATGACAACCAAAGAAGGATAGGTCTGCTGACTGAGTTGAAAGATACCAATGTGCGTCTTGCCGACATCAATGCAAGACTTCGCGCCGCCAGCCAGAAGTTGCAGCCCACGGGAGCTGCCGCCCTGCCGTTGCCGGTTGCCGGTGAGACGATCCAAGCCGAGGTCACGATCGTTCGCAGGGTGGGCGAAGAATGGCGGAAACAGCCGGCCCAAGAAGACACCGAGGTCATGCCGGGAGACACGATCGAGGTAAGGTTCAGCAGCGCTCTCGAGAGCGCGGCGATCCGATAGATCGGCTGCGCTCGAGCCAAGCGGCCGCCACTGGGTTGGCAGCCGCTTACTGCCTGAAAGCTCTGGAAAATTGGTCGGTAAGAGGTTTCATCAAGTAGGACCAGACACTGCGCTCGTCGGTTCTTATATGGACTTCGGCGGGCATGCCCGGTTTGAGGATTTTCTCTCCTGTCAGGCAGGTCGCTTCGTTCTCGACATCGATGCGCGCCGAAAAATAGGAAAGCTGACGTTGCTGATCCTTGATCAGATCTGCGGAGACGCGGTTGACCGAGCCTTCGCAAGCCGGTGTAGTGCCGGCGTCGAACGCCGGAAAGCGGATCGACACCTGCTGTCCGGGATGGATCTCATCAATGCGCGACGGAGGAATGGAAGCGTCTACGACAAGGTTGTCGGAATCGGGCACAATCATCATGAGCACCTCTCCGGCGCCAATCACGCCTCCGACGGTGTGGACCGAGGATTCTTGTACCGTGCCTGATTGCGGGGCGCGAATGTCTGTCCTGCCGAGCTCGTCTTCGGCCACCACCTTGCGCTCACTGAGTTCGGTCTGCTTGGCTTCCGTTTCGCGAAGTTCGTTGGTCACGTCGCTCCGCATTTGTTCGTCGAGCTGAAGCACCTGCAGGTCCGTTTCACTGATGTGAGCTTGTACCTCCGCTATCGCTGCGACAAGGCGTCCCGATTCGCCGCGAGTCCGGGTCTTCTCCAGGCTGACAGTGCTCAATCTCTCCTTGGAGACCAACTTCTTTGCGTAGAGAGATTCAACGTCAGCAAGGTTCTTGGTCAGCAGATCCAGAGACTCATCCGTCGCAGACTGCTGCGATTTGAGGCCATCGATCTGACGTTCCAGCTGCTTCGCGCGGCTTTGCAATTGTGCCTTTTGGCCAGCCAGCGCCGCAGCACGGCTTTCGAACAAGGCACGTTCGCCACTGACAAGCGCCGCCACTTGCGGGTCACCCATTTGAACCCGAAGGCCAGGCGGGATCTGCATTTCCGGCAGACCCTGGCGCTCGGCTTCCAGCCGGGCCAGACGAATGGTGGCTCGATTGAGGTCCTCGGTGATTATCTGCAGGTTTGCTCGGGTCAATGTGTTGTCCAGCCTGACCAACACGTCGCCGGCCTTCACGTGATCGCCGTCCTGCGCGAAGATTCCGCCGATGGTGCCGCCGGTTTGATGCTGGACTTTTTTTATGTTGCTTTCGACCACCACAGTTGCAGGCGCAATCACCGCGCCGGCAATCTTGGTCAATCCCAACCACAGCCCTCCGCCAAAGATCAACAGCAAGCTGGTTGCCAAGCCCAAGAGCAGATTGGCCCGGATGCCATCCGGATCCGGCTTCGTTTCCAACGAACGGCTTTCGCCACCGGGCGCGGCGTATGGCGACACGGTAAAAGTAGAGCGATACCTCACATATGCCCGGCTGCACCTCTGTGCAGCGGAACGAGAATGTTCTGCCAGGCTCCGGAGCAGATTGCCCCAGGGTAAATTGGCTCGAATGCCATCCGGCTCTGGCTTCGCCCCGGTCGGCTGGCCTTCGCCAGCGACCGCAGCATATGACGACATGGTCACGTTAGACACTAAGCAATACCTCACGCATGCCCGCTTGCACCGTGCTGCAGCGGAACGACAATGTTTGGCTTGTCCGGACGCGGGAAGGGCCGGATCACATTTGCCAGAACGTCTTCGCGCGAACCGAACGAATGGAGCATCCCGTTCGACAGGACGAGTACCTGATCGATGTTGACGAGAGCGGAGGGGCGATGCGCAACGACGATCACGATACCGCCGCGCTGACGCACTGCCAGGATCGCGCCGGCCAAAGCAGCATCGCCGTCTGCATCCAGATTGGAATTTGGTTCGTCAAGAACGACGAGGAATGGATCACCGTAAAGTGCCCTGGCAAGTCCGACGAGCTGCCTCTGCCCAGCCGACAGGGCTGCGCCGCCTTCTCCGATGCGTGTTTGAAAACCCTGCGGAAGACGCATGATCATCTTGTCCACGCCCGCAGCTTTGGCAGCTGCCAACACGCCCCTTGCGTCGCTTTTGCCGCCGAACCTTGAAATGTTGTCGGCGATCGTGCCGTCGAACAGCTCAACGTCCTGCGGCAGGTAGCCAATATGAATGCCGAGCAGCTCTGAATTCCACTGATCGAGCGAGGCGCCGTCCAATCTTACCGTTCCTCGAAGCGGCTTCCATGCCCCGACCAAAGCGCGCACGAGCGTGGTCTTGCCGGAGCCGCTCGGGCCGACGACCGCCAATCCTGCGCCCCTCGCCAAGCGGAAGCTTACATTGAAGATTGTTGGCTTCTGCAGACTTGGTGGCGCGACCGTCAATTCCTCGACCGCAAGCTCCGCCTTTGGGCGTGGCAGTTCCATTGGCTCTTGCTGGCTATCAAAAGCATCCAGCGCTGCCGCCAGCTCGGAATAGCTTTTGCGGGTTGCCAGAAACCCTCTCCAATTTGCGATCGCCACATCGACCGGCGCCAGTGAGCGGCCCAGCAATATGGACGACGCTATGATCACACCCGGCGAGGCCTCGCCCCCGATCACGAGGTAGGCACCAAGCCCCAGCACGCATGATTGCAAGGCCATTCGGAGCGTCTTCGACAGTGAGCTCGCTGCGCCAACGACGTCGGAGAGCCGTTCCTGGTTCTTCAGATAAAGATGACTGACCTCGTTCCAGCGCCGGCTAAGCGGGGCGGACAGGCCCATAGCCTGAACAACCTCTGCGTTGCGGCGGCCGGAATCGGCCAGAAGCCGCTGCGCAACGAGTGTTTCAGACGCACGAGCCGCAGGTTTGCGGCCGATGATCTCCGCAGCCACCGTCAAAAGCACAACGGCGCATGCGCCGAGCGTTGCCAGCACGCCAAGCGCAGGGTGCAGCAGATAGATGACCACCATATAAAATGGTATCCAGGGAGCGTCGAATAAGACTGTCGGCCCCAGTCCGGAAAGAAAGCCACGTAGCTGGTCCAGATCACGAAGCGGATGTACCCGGTTCGCATCCGGCCCGGCAACGAGGGGCAGGGAAAGCGAGGCTGCGAACGCCTTTTGCTGCAGATTTCTATGCAGGCGGCTGCCGATGCGGACCAACAGGCGAAGCCTCACGAAATCGAGGAGCCCGTAGGCCGCGTAAAGTCCCAGCATCCCGACTGTAAATCCGACAAGAGTCGGCACGCTCTGCGAAGGCAGCACGCGATCGTAGACCTGGAGCATGTAGACGGAGCCGGTCAAGGCGAGGATATTTATCAATGCGGAGAAAACGCCTACGCCAACGAGGCCGTGCACACAGCCGAACATCGCGGATCGTAGATCGAGCGAGCGCCCTTTGGTTGACTTCATGATATGCGCTCTTTGACGCGAAATTGCCGCGCAATCTCGTCGGTTCTTTCGATGAGGGACAAACTTTAACCTTCCGGGAAGCAGCAGCTCCGCCCTTCGCTGCTGGAACATTACGAATTGCTTACATATGTGCCTTCTTTGATTAAAATGTAGCAAAATCGTGACGCCAGGCTGAGAATTCGGCAACTGGCTCGCCAGGCTGGGGATAACCGGGTCTGGTAAGGAGATATTCCTAATCATGACACAGCGCAGAAGCTTATGGTCATCTTTGTAGCATCAAGGCGTCGAAGCGTCTGGGGACGGATGGGTTTTGATTTTGTCGATCGAGAGTTAAACGGTTTTGAGATACACTTCATCGGAACGCAATTGTCGGCCACCAACGCCGGCTAAAACGGGGAGGCGAGTGTCGTGAGCGAAGAGATCAATGTTGCCGACGCCTACGGCAGGGGCCGCAGCACCTTCATGGGATTGCAGCTGCTGGTCTCGCCCGGTGCGCTTGTTCCTCGGCCGGAAACGGAACTGCTCGGCAACGCCGCTCTCGATGTTCTGAGCCAACTGAACTTGCCGGTGCCTCGCGTTGTCGACATGTGCTGTGGGGCGGGCAATCTGGCGTGCGCCATCGCGCACCACGCTCCCACCGCGCGCGTGTGGGCAAGCGATCTTACCGACGGATGCGTGGAGGTCGCGCGCCGCAACGTCACCCATCTTGATATGGAGGAGCGGGTAACGGTGCTTCAGGGCGACTTGTTCGGCGCCTTCTCCGGCTTGGAGCTTGACGGCACGATCGACGTGATCGTTTGCAACCCGCCCTATATTTCGGAAAAACGGCTCGAGGGCGATCGTTCGCATTTGGTCGAGCTCGAGCCGCGTGAAGCGTTCGCAGCCGGACCCTACGGTCTGAGCATCCATATGCGAGTGCTCAAGGACGCGCCGCGTTATTTGCGGCGCGGAGGCATCCTGCTTTTCGAGGTTGGGCTTGGCCAGGACCGGCAGGTCATGAGTTTGCTCGAGCGTTCCAAGGCTTATGAGAGTATCCGGGCAGTCACCAACCAGGCCGGCGAGGGCAGGGTGGTTGTGGGGCATACGAAGGCGCAGGCGTAAGCACCGCCGTCGCGACAGGCCTAGACGCGCTGTCGCAACCGGAAACGGTCGGGGACTTGAAACAGAGTTGCGCGAGATGTCGGCAAATCAGTTTCTCTTGCGCATGACATATTGCGCAATTCCCTCGATGGAATCGAGATTCTCGGGCAGCAGCTCGCTGTCTTCGACCGTGATGCCGAAGGTCTCCTCGATGAAGCCGATAACCTCGAGCACCCCCGTCGAGTCCACGATGCCTTGGTCGAGAAGCGAGGTGTCGCTCTCCAGGCTCTCTGGATCGGCTATATAGAAATTCGACGCCAGGAAAGCGCGAATTTGATCGCTGCAGGTATCGGTTCTATCCTTGGTAGACAACATTGATTTCGCCTCCGGTACAAAAAATGAATGCTGATCAACTTCGCCCTGATACCGACTCATGACAGGGCGGTTTTTTTGAGTTTGCCCGTGTCGGTCATCGGCAGACTGGGTACGATGACGATCGACTTTGGAACCATGAAGTTTTCCAGTCGTCTCTGGCACTCTTTCTGCAACTGCTTTTCACCGATCATGCTTCCTTGCTCCATCACGACAAATGCCTTCACTGCTTGTCCAAGCAACTCGTCCGGAACGCCGATGACCGCGGCTTCCCGTACGCCCGCAATCTCCATCAACACGTTTTCCACCTCCTTCGGCGCTATCTTCTCGCCCCGCGATTTTATGATCTCGTCGCCGCGACCGACAAAGTAGAGGTAGCCCTCGGCGTCCATCCGGCAGTAATCGCCGGTGTACAGGACCTGCTCGCCCGGCAGCGGTCCGGGCTTGAGCTTCCTGGCCGTCGCCTCCGGCTTGCCCCAGTAACCCTTCATCACCGTCGCTCCGCGGATGACGAGCTGGCCAACGACACCGTGGCCGACCCGCCTGTCATGCTCGTCGACAATCCACATTTCCGTATTGGGGATGGCGATCCCGACGCTCAACGGCTTTCGCTCGAGATCCTCCGGCGGCAGGTAGGTACAGCGCTTGCATTCGGTAAGGCCGTACATCGAATAGATACGGGCACGAGAAAATAGCTCCTGAAGCAGGAGAATGTGCTTGAGCGGCAGAGCGGCCGCAGTGTTCGTGACATAGCGAATACTCGAAAAATCCTGATCCCTGAGAGACTTGAGCTCCCCGAGTGCGGCGAAGATGGTCGGTACGCCGGGAAAGCCCGTCACCCTTTCTTGCTTGATCAGCCCAAGGATCTGCGCGGGGAAGGCGAACGAGCGTTCAAGCACCAGCCGGGCGCCCGCGCCGAATGCCATGATCATCTGGTACAGGCCGTAGTCGAAGGCGAGCGGCAGGACGTTGAGGATCACCTCGTCTTCAGCAAGCGCCAGGTATGAGGAAATCGAGGCGCACGCGGCAACCATGTTTCGGTGCGTCAGCATCACGCCCTTGGGCTCGCCCGTCGAGCCGGACGTATAAATGATTGCAGCAAGATCGATATCGATGCAGCGGCGCGCGGGCGGCGTGCTGCGGGCTGCCGCGACCGCAGTTTCCCAGCGCACAGCATGCGGCAGTTCTTGCAGGTCGTCGCGTTCGATCGGCCCGGAGACGATCATGCAGCGCAACGATGGGCAATTCCGCGCCGGCTCCCTGAAAATCGAATGCAGGTGGTTGTCGGTGATCAGTGCCGTCGGGCGGCAATCGTTGAGCAGATAACCAAGCTTGTCGCTTTTGGTGAGTGGATTGACGATGCACACCACGGCGTTGGCCTTGAGCACGGCCCAGAAAGCGACGACGGCCTCGACAGTGTTGTCGGCGAAGATCACCACCCGATCGCCGCGCGCGATTCCGGCCTGGCTCAAATGATGCGCTATGGCGTTCGAGCGCATATCGAGATCGCCGTAGGTGACACGTTGATTACCGCACACCAGGGCCACCTTCCCGCCGAGCCGGCTGGCAGAGTGGATGAGATAGTCGTGCAGGAGCGGTACGGCGCCATGCATCATGCGAGCACCTCTGCGCGATGCTCGCGGTCGATATCGACGCTGAGCTTGAGCGTGCGAGCTCCACTTGGTCGGCTCGCGATAAATTGCTCATGAAGAAGCTGCGTCGACAGCACCCCGACCAGCGCCATATTGTCGGAGTTGGACAGGTCGGCGCCGCCGGCGCTGGCCTGGCACTTGCTCAGGAGACGGGCAACCGACTTAGGATCGAAGACGTTTGCCTCGCGCAGCGCCGCCTCCGAAAGTGCTTCGCGAATATAGGCCGGAGCGCCATCGGCGACGAAGCAAAGCGCGTTGGGGGCCCGGTAGGGCTGCTTCTTGCGAGTGACGATTTCCGACGGCACAATCGGTTGCGCCACACGCTTCAGAACATGCTTTTCATCGAGCACGCGCAGCTTATAGGCGGCCGGAAGCGAATTCGCGAGCCTCACGAGTTCATGATCGAGGAATGGGAAGCGCCCCTCGACGGAATGGGCCAAGAGCATCCTGTCCCCTTGCGATGAAAGCAGGTATCCCGACATCAGCGTCTGGATCTCGATATGCTGGTCCTGCGCAAGGGAGCCCCATCGCGAAAACTCCGCCGGCAGGCGGGCAAGCAGCTCGGACACGGCGTTGCGGCGCTCCGTTTGGGCCCGCATGTCTGCCGAAAACAGCCGCTTGATAGCGCTCGTGGTACGCCAGCGCGTGCCATGCGCAAAACCAGGCGCGTCATGGGCGTGGATGTCGCGCCCGAAGAACTGGCGTGCCATCGCCTGCTGTTGCACCGGCGAGCGGCTGAGATAGGGATAGAGGCGCTCCAGCAGCCGGGAGCGTCGCGTCGAGGCGGGCTGGCGTCCCCAGAAACGGCGGACCTTGCCCTCGCGGAACAGATCGTAGCCGGCGAACATTTCGTCGGCCCCTTCGCCGGTCAGCACGACCTTGATGCCATGCTGACGCACCAGTCTCGATAGCAGGAACAGCGGCGCCGGCGCGGTCCTGAGGATTGGCCGCTCGGTGTGGTAGATCACCTCAGGGAAGATGCCAGCGATATCGCTGCGCGAAACAACCACCTCATGGTGCTCGCTTCCCGCCACGCCGGCAACCAGGCGCTGGAAATGAGTCTCGTCATACTCGGCGTCGGCAAAACGCAGGGAGAAAGTCTGGAAGCGCCCGCCGGCGAAGCGTCTTCCAAGCGCGGCGACCAGCGAGCTGTCGAGCCCGCCGGACAAATAGCAGCCGACCGGCACGTCGGCGCGTACTATCCTGAGCGCCGTAGCGGCTTCCAGGGCGCCGCGCACTTCCTCCACCGCGTCATCAAGTGAACCGGCGAATTCGTCATCGCCGGGTCCGTCAACCTCTGGATAGCTTGGCTTCCAAAAAGCCCGCTCGCGAACGATGCCACTGTCATAAATGCGAATGTGCCCTGGAGTGAGTTCGCTTACTCCTCCAAACACGCCTTGTGGCGGCACGACGGTCCAGAGCGTGAAAGTCTGATCGATGCCGGCTGGATCGAAGGCGCGGGGTATATCCGCATCGGCCGCGAAAATGGCCTTCACCTCGCTGGCGAAGTAAAGCCGTCCGCCGTGCTCGCAAAAATGCAGCGGACAGATGCCGAACCGATCCCGCGACAAGACGAGTCGACCCGCCACGGAGTCCCAAATGGCGACTGCCCATTGCCCATTCATCCGCTCGAAGGCGGCCTCGCCCCAGGCATGATAGGCATGGACGATGACCTCCGTGTCGCTGCGTGTGCGGAAGCGATAACCGAGCGCGACCAGGTCTTGTCGCAGCTCGATGTAATTGAAGATTTCGCCGTTAAAGACGATCCACATTGTGTCGCCCGCGCCAGCGAGTGGCTGCTGGCCACTGGCGAGATCGATGACGGACAGACGGGCATGCGCCAATCCCGCACGTTTGTCCCGGTAAAGACCGCGCTCGTCCGGGCCGCGATGCGCCAGTGTGCCTACCATGCGCATCAGCGCATCACGGGAAGGGGGCGCCGCGGCGGCGCTCAGCGACACAATTCCGGCGATGCCGCACATCGCCTAGCCCTCGCCCATTGAAGAGGACACCAACGGCCGCGCGTGAAGATAGCGTGCGGCGCGCCGTTTGCTGTCGATATCCTTGAAAACTTTCTGAACCTGCACCACGGTGAGACCGGTGGCCTCGGCGACGTCTTCGCTAGCGATCCCGTGGTTTAACCCGTAGAGGCACAAATCCATCAGATAATAAGGCAGTGCGAAGTAGAACTCCTCCTGGCTCTGCGCCATCGAGAAGGTGTCCGTGGTGGGCGGTCTGCGCCGGACCTCTTCCTCCACCCCAAGATATTCGGCCAACTGGTAGACCTGGGTCTTGTAGAGGTGAACGATTGGCATCAGGTCGGCGATTCCGTCGCCCTGCTTGACGAAGAAGCCCTGGTCGTATTCCAGGCGGTTCGGCGTGCCCGCTACCGCGTAGTTGAGGCGGTCGGCATGATAGTACTCGGTCATCTTGCGCAGGCGCTGCTTGTAATTGGTTGCGGCGACGATCTGCAGATAGGCTGCCGACGGCAGACGCACCGTGTCGGTCCTGCCCTCAGGGTCCTGAACCGTGAGGCGCGTGATGTTGAGACCATTGCTCTCGAGAACTGAGGCCAGCACCAGCTTGCATTTCCAGCCGTCCCCATAGTCGGGAACGACAGTCTGGATTGCCTCGGTCTGCCGACAATAGGCGCCGATCGCTTCGAGGGCCGGTGTTATGTCCTCCAGGATCGCATCGATGCCAAGCTGTGCGGCGACAGTGCGGCCAAGCCTTAGCGAGTCACCGGAGGAGTGGCGCTCCGGCATGAATATTCCGAGGACCTTGTCTTTCCCAAAGGCGCGAACACACAACGCCGCGACGACGGAGCTGTCGATGCCGCCTGAGAGGCCGACAACCGCGCCTCGACGTCGCAGCGTGCCAAGGACCTGCTGGCGCAGGATCTGGACGATGCGATCGACCTCCGCAGCAGCGTCGAGCACAAGCGCGTCCTTGCTGAATGTTGAGATCAGGTCGATAGCTTGTACTCCAGTTTGCGAGACTCGGTTGGCGAATAGGTTTGCGCCACCGCTTTTTCGATAAGCGGGCGGTTGGTGGCGAGGTGAGGTTCTACGACCAGATCGATGTGGCTGCCGACGATCGGAATCACGTCCAGATGTCCGAAAGCGCGATCCCAGCCGATGGCCAGAGGCATTCCGGGTCGAGCACAGCGGAACAGGGTGCCTGTGATCGGCAGCGCCGGCTTTGGCTCGGCCACCCACTGGAAGAAGGCTCGCGCGCGCAAAACCTCTTGCAGTTCCAGTTTGGTTCTAAAACTCGTCGCGTTGAACTGTCCCTGAGCGAAACGATCGAGAAACCGGACCAGTTGCGCCTCGCGCCGCATTGCCACGGCGACTTTCGCGAGGGCCCGGCAAGCCATCCGATAAGCGGATACGCGGTTGGTTCGGATTCGATTGAATGTGCGCGTAAACGTCTCCCAGCGAGCGCTTCGCTCGCCGACGAGACTGGTGTCGAGAATGCCAAGGAACCTTACGGTCCGCCCCGCGGCCAGCAGCCGCGCCGCAACTTCGAAAGCGACAGCACCGCCGAGCGAATGACCGAGAAGTCGTATATGACCCGCGGGTTGAGCGCGGCGGATCTGCTCGACGGCGGCATCGGCCATGTCGGAGAGGCTGTTTTGCCCGCGCAGGATCATGGTCAGGGCTGGGTACCTGATCGGGGCAACGCGGGTGATCTTGCCCATCGCTGCTGCAAAGGCAGCAAGGCTCGGGCCGTAGCCGACGGATCCCGGGAACAGAAAAAGAATTGGAGGATCATGCTTCTGGGCGCGCGCGCTTTGGTCGCCTGCCTGTGCAGACGCGACCGCCTTGACCATCTCGTCCAGGCTCATTCCAACGGTGAACGCCTCAAGGCCGAGTTCCTGCCCGATGGCGCTTTCGATTTCCATGACGCAGTGCAGCAGCTTCAGCGAGTCTCCTCCGGCGTCATCCCAGCGTCCCGCCGCTACGCGCGTATTGAGGATGCTGGTCCACGCCCGCTGGACGATCTGCTGCGCCGTCAGCTTGCCTCGCGGCTCGAGCGGACGCGCCGTCGCTGCCGTCCCTCTGGCTGAAAGATCCATCTCTGCAAGTGTCGAGATGTCCACCTTGCCGCTTGGCAGACGCGGGATCTCGGCGATCGTGTGTAACCGCAAGGGACGCAGCGGCGGTGGCAGATTGGTCCTCACAAGCTGGCGAAGCTCGTCCGAAAAGCTCGCTTCGGCCGAGCGCCGAGGAACGGCAAAGGCGACAAGCTCATTGGCCGCAGTCACGATTGCCACGGCATCCGCAACAGCAGGCGCGCAACGCAGCACCCGTTCGAGTTCGGCTGGCTCGACGCGTCGACCGTTGATCTTTACCTGCCGTCCCTTGCGACCGACGATGTGCAGTAAGCCTTGATTATCAAGTCGGACGAGGTCACCTGTCGCGAAAATCCGAAGGCCTGGATCGTCCGGATCTGATGTCGCCGGCATAACCGCCCCGTCCTCCCAATGGCCAAGCAAGACATACGGGCTCCTGATCAGAAGCTCTCCGCTGCGGCCCGATTGAACGCAGCGGCCCGCTTCGTCGACAATTGCGAAGGTGATTCCAGGCAGCAGCCAACCAACTGGAACCGAATCTCCATGCTCCGGCCAGTCTCGCGGCAAGAACCATTGTGAGCCGGTGGTCTCGGTTGACGAGTAACCGATCTGGATGAGGCACGTATCGGAGACGGCCTTGCGCAGCAGTGCGATGTCGGTCCAGGGCACCTTCTCGCCACCGATCCGGGCGACTCTAAGCGAATGGAACGCTTCAGCAGGTCCGTCGGCCATGAGCGCGCGAAGCAGCGCCGGCACCAGATAGGTGATTGTCACGCCTTCGGATCGCACTAGGCGCTGAACGGCGCGCAAGCCGACCGCTTCGACTTCGACCAGATGCAAAGTGGCCCCGGTGAGAAGGGCTGCAAGAATCTCCCGGTACCCGGCGATTGTGGCGGGTCCGGTCAATGGCAGGAAAACATCATCCGAGTTGATGTGGCATGCATCGACATATTGCTGGACCCGGCACAGCAAGCTGCGCTGGCTGTTAACGATGCCTTTGGGGCGGCCTGTGCTCCCTGACGTATAAAGCACGATGGCGGGCGCATCGACCGAGACGGGGTAAGGCTGAGGCACTTGTACCGATTGCGAGGCCGCACTGGTGGGCACATCGATCCAACTGACTTGGTGAGGCAAACCGGCGGGTCGGACATTGCCCTCGCCCAGGATGGCCGAGAGCCGCGCCCCCGCCACGATTTCCAGGATCCGCGAGCTGGGATCTCGCGCGTTGAGTGGCACCGAAAGTCGCCCAGCCGTCATGCTTGCCAGCATGGCGATGGGATACCAGGCCGAGTTGGCCTGAAGAATCCCTATCGCCTGTCCGTCTGGGACGGCGGCAGCGATCTGGTAGGACAGCGTCTCAACTGACCGGAGAAGCTGGGAATAAGTCAGACGATTGGCGCCGTCGCTGATTGCAAGCTTGTCGGGGTACTGGCGGACCATATTTCTCAGGTGATCGAATACGGCAACGTTGGTAAAATCGGTGCCCAATCCTTGAAATGGGCGCAGTACCGGACCACCCTGATCCAGTGCGTATTGTGGAACACTTGACCATTTATTGGAGGTCGTTGTCTGACAATCCACCGCTAGATCCTGATCCGCGACTTCTGATCCCAAATATGCCGAAGACATGAGTTGCCCACGCTAAGATTAGGATCACTTATCGCCTCCCGCCCCAATCTTTTCATCGATCATTCTGATGATGCCCCGATCTTCGCCCAAGGACGCTTGGTTAGTCACTTTCGCCTGTTTCGCAAGCCGCCGGCAGAGCCAATCATGCCGGGCTCGCGTGGTGCGCTTGACGCAGCGAGCACTGGCGTTCGTGCCAAGTTGGCAACGCCTGTTACACATCTGCCAAGGTGGGATCGAAGACGGAATCGCCGCTATTCAGGCACATTGCCTATTCTGTGGTTCTCCCGGGCGATACCGGCAATGGTTCAGTATCGGAGTAGCTGCCGGCGACAAAACAATATGCATAGATCTGTCCCCGATTTTCGTCAGTCACGCGGATCCAGTCTTTTTCCCACTTTCGGAAGGTAATATGTCCATCGGTCACCATGGCCGCAGCCTTGAACGGACTCGGCGCGTTGACGACGCGCGCCGAGATCACATCGTCGCCGTCCATACGCTCGACGAGATACGTCTGCATGAAAGCCTCCCGCTAACCACCCGCACTTTAACGCCGGCTAATAGATTCGGTTGCAACGTGCTTGGCGAAACTTGGGGTGGACACGTTCCATACCTGCAGGCACCTTCGCACTCGGCGTCGGCCGCGATGGTCTCGCCTGTCGGCAACGGTTCGCGCGCCCTGAGCGTCGAGACCAAAAGAAGCTCAAGACAGCTCAGCGGGCTGAGATATCGGCCGGATGGCTGAGCGCGCAGCCTGCGCGCCGCCCAGACCGGCACCATCGCCGCGCCGATTTCGGACGTCACCAACCCCTTTTTCGCCGAGTTCGTACGCGGACTGGAGACGCAGCCCACCAGCGCGCCGAGCGCTATAATATTCTGCTGTTCAACACCGAGGAGAAACACGGCACGCGAAGCGCGCGAGATCGACCGGGTGCTGGAGCGCCGCATCGACGGCATCGTCATGGCACCGGCGGCGGCAACGAGGAGTTGCTCGCCGACCTCGCCGAGAGCGGACTGTCACTCGTCTTCGGCCACCGCAGGCTGAAGGGCGTGCTGGAACGTCAGTCGTATTTGGCCAGGAAGCGCCCGACGGCGGCGAGGCAGTCGTGCTTTTCCTCGACATGCGGCATGTGGCTGGAATTCGGGAAGACCAAACCTTCGACGTGCGGGATAAGATCCAGAAAGGGCTGGACGCAGGCCTCGGTCGCTTCGTCGTAGAAGCCGCGGAAAACCAGGGTCGGCGCCTCGATCTGATGCAGGCGGTCGACGATGGTCCAGTTCCGCATCGTGCCGATGACGTGGAACTCATTGGGACCATTCATGGTGTGATAGACGGTCGGATCTTCCTCGATTGCCGCAAATGTCCGGGCGACCTCTGGCGGCATCGGAACGACGCGACAGACATGGCGGTCGTAGAAAGCCTTCGTCGCCGCAACATATTCCGGATGATCGGTGGTTCCTGCCGCTTCGTGCCGGTCGAGCGCGCTTTGCACATCGGCTGGCAGCCCGGCGCGCAATTGCCGGGCTCCTTTCACCCACAGCACCATCGAGGCCAGCGAATTGGCCAGGATCAATGCCTTGAGCCCCTCCGGGCGGCGCACCGCGTGCTCGGCCGAAAGTATGCCGCCCCAGGATTGGCCCAGCAGGGCGTAGCGGCTGGCAATGCCGAGATGGGCGAGCAGCGCATCGAGTTCGCCCAGGAAGAAATCGACGGTCCAGAAGTCACCGCCCTTATCCGGCAGATGGGTCGATTTGCCATTGCCGATCTGGTCGTAGTGGATGACGGCTCGTCCGGTTTCGGCAAGCTCCTTGAATGAATCCACATAGTCGTGCGTGCAGCCCGGTCCACCATGAGCGACGATCAGGGGCAGCTTGCCCGAGGTGAGGTTTCCGGTCACTCGGTACCAGGTGCGATAGCCCTGGTATTGGCTAAATCCTTCGGTGATCGCATGCGTCGTCACAATCAAAGCTCCGCATCATGGCGCGGCAGGAGCCGAAGTGTGGACCCTCCCAAGCCTTGTTTTGCGGCCGACGGTACTAAGCGGCCCGGCGCATTTACAGCTAGCACTATTTATAGGTTTGCCGGTTATGAGTTTGCCCGAGGCAAGGCCGATCGCCCGCAGGTCGAGAGCCTCAATGCTCCGGTTCAAGCAGCCGGTAATGGGCGGCGAGCGCGATGGCATGGAAGCGGTTGCGCGCGCCAAGCTTTCGCGTCGCCGCGTTGAGGTGCAGCGTTGCGGTAGGCACCGCGCGGCCAATCTCACGCGCGACCTGCTTGGCCGTCAGTCCGGCAGCGGCCAGGCGCAGGCACTGGCGTTCGCGCGACGTCAGATGGACATGTTGGCAGGTGCGGATTCCAGCATCGAAACCGGCATAGACGGAATCATGCAGCAGATGACCCAGATCGCCGATCTCGGCGATGAAGGGTCTGGCTTCGGCCTCGAACCCGGCCTCCGGATCGGCACGGATAGCGGTGAAGGTGGCGAGATCGCCGCCGGCAAGGCGAATGGGTACGGTGACGCCGCAGGTCATCCTCGTGTCAAGCAGATAGCTGACCACAGGATCGTGCTTGGACTGAAGCACACGCTGCATGACGTTGCTCTGAACGCCGTTGTGCGACCAGAGAAACGGTCTCGATACCGCGAGCGCGGCCTCCTGCACCGGGTCGAGCTGATAATATCCGCCCTTGCACCAGAGATCCTGCATGTCGCGCGGCACGTTGCGCAGAGCCATCAGCGAGGGCGTGATAAGCTCGCCCTTGTGGCTGACCGGCACCGGCGTATAGTCGTAGATGAATGCGGTGAAACCGATGGGCTCCAGCACCTCCGTCGCCATCGCCATGGCAGCGTCGATGCTCATTCCAGTTCGGAACCGGCTCTCTAGATCGCCTGGAAGGCTTTGCATCCGGCAAGCTTACCCGCTGATGATTGCTTGTCAAATAGCCATGTCGGGCGACTGCTCAACAAATAGGCGGGAATAAGCCTGTCCGACCCTATCTATCTTAATAGCTATCCCGTCCGGCTTCGCTCGCCGTAGTCTTTTGCGATTGGGCGAAGTAGCGAACGCCGTTCGCAAACCCAGGACTGTTTTCAGCCGCGCGGTGGTCGATCGACCGGATTCAGCGCGGCAAAAGCCGACACGCCTCCATGAGGGAACAAATATGCGACCCCAAAAAGCATTTGCAGCGTTGATACCCGGGCTGGCTCTGCTCGGCGTGACGATGATGTCGCCGGCAAGCGGTGCCTTGGCCGCCGAGGGCAAGCCAGGCGGCACGCTCCGATTGCTGGCCAATGCCGCGGCAGGCACCGCCGATCCGCACATCAATTACACGCTGCAGTATTTCCAGATCAATTATGTCCTCTACGATGGCCTGGTGACCTACAGGAAGGCCGGAGACAAGACCGGCTTCGAGGTCGTCGCGGACCTGGCGGAAAGCCTCCCGCAGGTCGAGAACGGCGGCAAGACCTATGTCTTCAAGCTGCGCAAGGGCATCAAGTTCGCCGATGGCTCGGACGTCACGACCAAAGACGTGGTCGCTTCGTTCCAGCGCATCTTCAAGATCAGCGGGCCGACGGCCGGGACCTTCTACAAAGGCATCATCGGCGCGGATGCATGCTTGAAGGCGCCCGCGACATGCTCCCTCGAAGGTGGCCTGTCTGTCGACGATGCGGCCGGAACCATTACCTTCAACTTGGTCCAGCCGGATGCCGAGTTCCTGCAGAAGCTTGCCGTTCCACACGCGTCGATCCTGCCGGCGAGCGCGCCGCTCAAGGACGTCGGCACCGATCCGATTCCGGGCACCGGACCCTATATGATCGCCAGCTACGACCCCAACAAGCTGATGAAGATTGTGCGCAACCCTCACTTCAAGGAATGGAGCAAGGAAGCGCAGCCGGCCGGATATCCGGACGAGATCGACTATGAATTCGGCCTTACCGACGAGGCGGCGGTGACGGCGGTCGAGAATGGCCAGGCGGACTGGATGTTCGATCCGCCGCCGTCCGACCGTCTCGCCGAACTCGGCACCAAATATGCCAAGCAGGTCACGGTTCACCCGCTGACGGCGATGTGGTACGCGCCGATGAACACCAATCTGGCGCCGTTCAACGACATCCGCGTTCGCCAGGCGGTGAACTTCGCCATCGACCGCGCCGCGATCGTCAAGCTTTTCGGCGGCAGCAATCTGGCGCAGCCGGCCTGTCAGATCCTGCCGCCGGGCTTCCCGTCATTCGCAGCCTATTGCCCGTTCACCGCCAATCCGGGTGAGAAGTGGTCCGCGCCGGATATGGATAAGGCCAAGCAATTGGTTGCTGAATCGGGAACCGCAGGTCAGGAGGTGACGATCATCACCGAGGACACCACTGTCTCCAAGGCGATCGGCGTCTATCTGCAGGACGTGCTCAACCAGCTTGGCTACAAGACGTCGGTCAAGCCGATTTCGCAGAACATCCAGTTCACCTACATCCAGAACACTAACAACAAGGTGCAGATTTCGATCTCGCAATGGTTCCAGGATTACCCGGCGCCATCGAATTTCCTGCAGGTCTTGTTCAGCTGTGCCTCGTTTACGCCAGGTTCCGACGCCTCGGTCAATATTTCGGGGTTCTGCGACAAGTCGATCGACGCATCGATGGACGAGGCAGAGGCAGCCACCATCGCCGATCCGGCCAAGGGCGCGACACTCTGGACCGCCATCGACAAGGCGGTGACGGACAAGGCGCCGGTCGCCGTCCTGTTCACGCCGAAGCGGGTCGATGTCATCTCGTCCAGGCTGAAGAACTTCACCTTCAGCCCACAATTCTACTGGATCGTCAGCCAGTCTTGGGTGGAATAACCTCCCGGAGCCAATGCGACGGAGCGCCGCCGGCTCTCCGTCGCATTTCCTTTTCCGGCGGATCAGCGCATCTTTCAGGCCGAGATTTTTCCTAGGCAATCCTGTTCATGGTCAATGTCATTGCGGATCAGCCCGCCATCTCGGTTCGCCGGGCCACCGATGGCCCGTGGCGCACGGCATGGCGCAAGCTGAAAGGCGATCGTTCGGCAATATCGGCATTCGCCGTGCTCGTCGTCGTCGTGATCGCCTCGCTCGCGGCGCCGCTTTATGCGCGGTACGTCTCCGGCACCGATCCATTTGTGACCAATCTCAATGGCGAGGTCGTCGTCGATGGGGTGACCCAGCCGGTGCTGCAGCCCTCCACAGAAGGCCTTGGCCTCGGCATGACGCCGATCGGGCCGACGTGGCGCATCGGTCCCTACCTGCTCGGAGCCGACAACCAGGGCCGCGACGTCGCGGCGCGGCTGCTTTACGGCGGACGGGATTCGCTGTTGATCTCGGGTGCTGCAGCCGCGCTGTGCCTCGTCCTCGCGACGTTTCTGGGGGTCGTCTCCGGGTTCTTCGGTGGCATCGTCGACATCGGCCTGTCGCGCATTCTCGACGTGCTCTGGGCCTTCCCGATTTTCCTGCTGGCGATCTCGCTGTCGATCGTGCTGATTGCGCAGAGTATCCAGATCGGTCCATTCGAAATCCGCTCCGGCAGCCTGTGGCTACCGGTCTTCATCATCGGCATCGTCTATGTGCCCTATGTGGCGCGGCCGATCCGTGGCCATGTCCTGACCTTGATGCATGCCGAATTCGTGACCGCTGCGATCGGCCTGGGCGCGTCGCCCTGGCGCATCCTTTTGCGCGACATCATGCCCAATGTGGTGACCCGGATCATCGTTTTCGTGCCGTTGATCCTGGCGCTCAACATGATGACGGAATCCTCGCTGTCGTTCCTGTCGATCGGCGTGCAGCCGCCGGATGCCAGCTGGGGCACCATCATCCAGGACGGCCAGGGCCTGCTCTATTCGCGGCCGGTCGTTGCACTGGCGCCGGGGCTGGCCATCGTCATCACGGTCCTGGCCCTCAACATTCTGGGCGACAGCGTACGCGACGCGCTCGATCCGAAATCCTCGCCGAGGGGCGTCTAGTGGTTGCCGCGCTCGGCTTCCGGCTTGGCCAGATGGTGCTGGTCATGTTCGGCATAAGTGTCGTTGCTTTCCTGATTTTCTTTGCGACGCCGGGCGCCGATCCGTCGGCGCGCATTGCCGGCCGCAATGCTTCGCAAGAGACGTTGATCCAGGTGCGCCACGATTTCGGTCTCGACCGGCCATTGCTTGTGCAATATGGGCTGATGATGAACCGGCTTTTTGTCAGCCGTGATCTCACCTCCTTCGTCAATCGCGGGCAGCGCGTCATCCCGACCGTGATAAGCGCCATTCCGGTGACGCTGTCGCTGGTCGGCGGCGCGGCAGTGCTGTGGGTGCTGGGTGGACTGATTGTCGGGGTGATCGCAGGCGCAACGCGCGGTACATTCGTTGATCGCGCGCTGATGATCCTGAGCCTGGTCGGCGTGTCGATCCCGGTCTTCTGGCTGGGCGAGGTCGCCAACCTGCTGACACAAAGCCGCTGGCACGACAGCTGGCTGTTTTCCTGGGTTCCTCCGCTCGGCTACATCCCCCTGACCGAGAATCCCTGGGGCTGGTTCAAGGCGCTCGTCATTCCGTGGTTCACGCTGGCAACCCTCTATGTCGGCCTCTATG
The DNA here is from genome assembly GCF_040319995.1 of Mesorhizobium sp. M0815. Classification (NCBI taxonomy): domain Bacteria; kingdom Pseudomonadati; phylum Pseudomonadota; class Alphaproteobacteria; order Hyphomicrobiales; family Phyllobacteriaceae; genus Mesorhizobium; species Mesorhizobium sp. M0815. Next base: position 132,601 of record NZ_JAMYOU010000017.1, read on the forward strand.
GACGGGTGCTGCGCGCAAGCCTGATCGAGATGATGCAGGAGGATTTCATCCGCACCGCCCGGGCCAAGGGGATCGGCGAGCGCCGGGTGTTGCTGCATCATGGCCTCAGGACCTCGCTGGTCGCGTTCGTTACCATGTTCGGCCTCGATTTTGGTGCCCTGGTCGGCGGCGGCGCACTGTTGACCGAAGTGGTCTTCGGATTGCAGGGTGTCGGGAAACTGACCTATGAGGCACTGCAGACCCTCGATCTGCCGATGATCCTGGCCACGGTGATCTACGCCGCCTTCTTCGTGGTGATGGCAAACTTCATCGTCGACGTCGTCTTCGTCATCATCGACCCGAGGGCACGCAATGTCGGCTGATGCTCCTCTTCTGGTGGTCAAGGACCTCACCGTCTCCTTCCGCAGCGACGAGGGCCTGGTGCGGGCGGTGGGAGGCGTCTCGTTTGCCGTCGAGCAGCGCGAGATCATCGGGGTGGTCGGCGAATCCGGTTCGGGCAAAAGCCAGACCTTGCTCGCCATCATGGGGCTGATCGACAGCCCCAACGCTATCGTCTCCGGTTCCATCCGTTTCATGGGACAGGAGCTGATCGGGCTCAGCCGGCGTGTGCTCGATGCCATTCGCGGCCGCCAGATCGCGATGATCTTCCAGGATCCGATGTCGGCGCTCACTCCTGTGCATACGATCGGCAGCCAGATCGGCGAGCAGGTGCGCGCGCATGAAAAAGTGTCGGCGAAAGCCGCGCGGGCGCGGGCCGTGCAATTGCTGGATGCGGTCGGCATCGCAAATCCGGATCGGGTCGTCGACAGCTACCCGCACCAGCTTTCCGGCGGCATGCGCCAGCGCGCGGTGATTGCCATGGCACTCTCCTGCAACCCGGCGCTGCTCGTCGCGGATGAACCGACCACAGCCCTCGATGTTACCGTGCAGGCGCAGATCCTCGAGCTGATCGGACGATTGCGCGACCAGTTCGGCTCGGCGGTGATCCTGGTCACGCATGATCTTGGCGTCGTTGCCGAAGTCGCGGACCGGGTGCTGGTGATGTATGGCGGACGCTTTGTCGAGGAGGGCGGCAAGAGCAGCGTGTTCCGGGCGCCGCTGCATCCCTACACATGGGGCTTGTTCGGCTCGATCCCGCCGATGGGGGGACCACGTCCGGCCCGGCTTGCCGCTATCCCGGGGATTCCGCCCTCGCTCTCCAACCTGCCGAAAGGCTGCGCCTTCGGCCCCCGGTGTGCCTTTCGCGACGACGCCTGTCTGGTCCAGCTGCCGATCATGCAAGGCGAGAGCCATCGCGCCGCCTGCGTGTTGCCGGAGTCCACGCGCAGACAATTCACTGTCCAGAAGGCTGGCGGCGTGGAGATGCAACGATGAATGCCGTGCCGCGCCCGCTGCTTCGCGCCGGCGATCTGTCGAAACGTTATAGCGTCGGCCGGTCGATCTTCCCGGCACAGCGCCGGACCGTACATGCGGTCGATAAGGTGTCTCTCGACATCTGGCCCGGGGAAACGCTCGGCATCGTCGGTGAGTCCGGTTGCGGCAAATCCACGCTTGGCCGGTGTCTGGTGCGTCTGACCGAAATCAGCTCGGGGTCGCTGGAATTCGAGGGCCGCGACATCAGCGATGCCTCCCAGCGCCAGCTTCGTCCGTTGCGGCGGCAGATGCAGATGGTCTTTCAGGATCCCAGCGCTTCGCTCAATCCGCGCCGGCGGGTCGGCGATCTGCTGGCCGATCCATTCCGTATCCATGAACGCCTCTCGGCATCGGAAATGGCGGATCGCGTGGCCGACCTTCTGCGCCGGGTCGACTTGTCGCCCCAGCACGCATCGCGCTATCCGCACGAATTCTCCGGCGGCCAGCGCCAGCGTATCGGCATCGCCCGTGCGCTGGCGCTGCGGCCACGGCTTATCGTGGCCGACGAGCCGGTCTCGGCGCTCGACGTGTCGATCCAGGCGCAGATCGTCAATCTGCTCGCCGATCTGCGCGAGGAGTTCAACCTGACCTATGTGTTCATCGCTCACGACCTTTCCGTGGTGCGTCAGATCTCGAGCCGTGTGGCGGTAATGTATCTGGGATCGATCGTGGAGAGTGGGCCGACCGACGAGGTCTTTGCGGCGCCCAGACACCATTACACCGCGGCGCTGCGTTCCGCCGTCCCGATACCCAGCATCGACCGGGCGCGGCGCGGGCGGTTGGTACTCAAGGGCGACCTGCCCGGCCCGATGAACCCACCTTCGGGATGCCGGTTCCACACCCGCTGCCCAGCCGCCACCTCCCTCTGCCGCAGCGAGCGTCCGCTTCTTCAAAGCATCGGCGATGGCCGCCTGGTTGCATGCCATCATCCAGCCGGCGGTTGAGAACACACGTTTCTCGTTCAGCTGCATCATCTGATCACGACCGCTCGGGCCGGGATTTCATCACGGCACGTCGGCTTCAGAGAGATCAGACGCCATCTGGACCCTGCACGATCCGGCCCTATGTTGCGCTTCGACGTCCGCGGCATGGGCACCGCGAGCCTAATACTAAAGTAACTGTTCTCGCGTTGCCGCGCGATGCTACGATTTGAGGGACGGGCATAGGCGGCCGTACAGCGCTGCGATTTTCCGCCGGAGAGGACGGAATATGGGAGGCCACTCTTCGTGCCGCAGCAGGCAGCCGCCGACATGTTGCTCGGTTGTCGACCATAAGGGAGGAAGTCACCAATGAAGATATCGTACCTGGCCTCGGCCGCGCTTCTTGCAGCGACTGCGATGCCTGCCGCAGCCGCCGAGATTTCTGACGGTAAGGTCAAGATCGGCATTCTCAACGACCAGTCGGGCGTCTATGCCGATTTCGGCGGCAAGTGGTCGGTCGAGGCCGCCAAGATGGCGGTCGAGGATTTCGGCGGCAAGGCACAAGGCGCGCCGATCGAGATCGTCAGCGCCGACCACCAGAACAAGCCGGACATCGCCTCCAACATTGCGCGGCAGTGGTATGATACCGAACAGGTCGATTCCATCATGGAACTGACCACCTCCTCGGTGGCGCTGGCCGTCCAGGGGATTTCCAAGGAAAAGAAGAAAATCGACATCGTCACCGGCGCCGCAACCACCGAGCTGACCGGCAAACAATGCTCGCCCTATGGCTTCCACTGGGCCTATGACACGCATTCGCAGGCGGTAGGAACCGGTGGCGCTCTTGTCCAGCAAGGCGGCGACAGCTGGTTCTTCGTCACCGTCGATTATGCATTCGGCTATTCGCTCAAGGAGCAGACCGCCAAGTTCGTCGAGAGCCATGGCGGCAAGGTGGTTGGCGAGGTGCGCTATCCGCTCGGCTCGACCGATTATTCATCCTTCCTGCTGCAGGCGCAATCGTCGGGCGCCAAGGTCGTCGGGCTGGCGAACGCCGGCCTCGACACCTCCAACTCGATCAAGCAGGCGGCCGAGTTCGGTATCGTGCAGGGCGGTCAGCGGCTTGCAGCGCTTCTGTTCACGCTGGCCGAGGTGCATGGGCTCGGCCTCGAGGCAGCGCAAGGCGTGGTGCTGACCGAAGGCTTCTACTGGGATCGCGATGACAAGAGCCGCGAGTTCGCCCAGCAGTTTTTCAAGCGCACCAACCGCATGCCGAACATGATCCAGGTCGCCACCTACTCGGCAGTGACGCAGTATCTGAAGGCGATCGACAAGGCCGGCACCGACGCGACTGAAGCCGTCGCCAAGGAATTGCATTCGATGCCGGTGAACGACGTCTTTACGGCGAACGGCAAAGTGCAGTCCGACGGCAACATGGTCCACGATATGTATCTTTATCAGGTCAAGTCGCCGAGCGAGAGCACCAAGGAATGGGACTATTACAAACCCCTTGCCACGATCCCCGGTAACGAGGCGTTCCTGAGCCCCAAGGAAAGCGGCTGTCCTACGGCCAGCGAGTGATTGGCGGGCCGATGGCGCCGCCCGAACCGAATGGGCCGCGGGTGGTGCTTTCCGCCCGGGGCCTGCGGCGCGACTTCGCCGGTTTCGTCGCGGTCAGGAATGTCGATCTCGACCTCTACCATGGCAACATCCACGCGCTGATCGGGCCCAACGGCGCCGGCAAGACCACCGTCTTCAACCTGCTTACCAAGTTCCTGCCGCCGACGAGCGGCAGGATCGAACTGCTCGGCCACGACATCACCCGCACGTCGCCGGCCAAGGTCGCGCGGATGGGCCTGGTGCGCTCGTTCCAGATATCGGCGGTGTTTCCGCATCTCAGCGTGCTCGACAATGTGCGCGTTGCATTGCAGCGGCCGGGCGGGCTCAGCGTTCAGTTCTGGCGCTCGCTGGCAGCGCTCGATCGATTGACGCCGCGCGCCGAGGAGCTTTTGCGGTCTGTCGGCCTCGACGATGCCAAGAACAGGCCCGCCGCCGATCTCTCCTATGGCAGGAAACGCGTGCTCGAGATCGCCACGACGCTGGCCCTCGATCCGAAAGTGCTGCTGCTCGACGAACCGATGGCCGGCATGGGGCAAGAGGATGTGCGCACGGTTTCAGACATCATCCGCTCGGTCGCCAGGGATCGCGCCGTGCTGATGGTCGAGCACAATCTGACTGTTGTAGCCGATCTTTGCGACTGGATAACCGTCATGCAGCGCGGCGAAATCCTTGCCGCCGGCGACTATGCCACGGTCAGTCGCGACGAACGGGTGAGGATCGCCTATATGGGCACCGCCGATGAGTGACGCCGCGCCTCTTCTTGCAGTCCGCGGCCTCAACGCCTGGTATGGCGAAAGCCACGCGCTTCACGGCGTCGATCTGGAGGTCTTTCCAGGTGAAACGGTGACATTGCTGGGCCGCAACGGCGTCGGCAAGACCACGACATTGCGCGCCATCATCGGGCTGATCCGCCAGCGGACCGGCCAGATCGCTTTCGACGGCAAGGATCTGATGCCCCTGCCACTGCACCGGACGGCGCATCAAGGCATTGGCCTGGTGCCGGAGGAACGCGGCATCTTCGCGACGCTGACCGTGGACGAGAATCTGGTCCTGCCGCCGATCGTAGCCGAGGGCGGCATGAGCGTGGAGGAAATATTCGATCTCTTCCCCAATCTGAAGGAGCGCCGCAACAGCCCCGGCACCAGGCTGTCGGGCGGCGAACAGCAGATGCTGGCGATCGCGCGCATGCTGCGGACCGGCGTGAAAATGCTGCTTCTCGATGAACCGACCGAGGGACTGGCTCCCGTTATCGTGCAGCGCATCGGCGATCTGCTGGCGACGATGAAAAAGCGCGGCATGACAATCCTGCTGGTCGAGCAGAATTTCCGCTTTGCCAGCCGTGTCACCGATCGTTTCTATCTGATGGAGCACGGCAAGGTAGTGTCGGGCTTTCCGGTCGGCGAACTGCCTGATCGCATGACGCTGCTGCATGAAGTGCTGGGTGTATGATGGCGCCATGACGATGATCTTCGGAATACCCGTTCAGGCATTCCTCGGCCAATTGCTGGTCGGCCTCATCAACGGCTCTTTCTACGCCATGTTGAGCCTCGGCCTGGCTGTCATATTCGGCCTGTTGCGCGTCATCAATTTCGCTCACGGCGCGCTCTATATGCTCGGCGCCTTCATCGGCTATCTGCTGCTCACCCGGTTCGGCATCGGCTATTGGCCGGCTCTGATCCTGTCGCCGCTGATCGTCGGCGGCTTCGGTGTCGTGGTCGAGCGCCTGGCGCTGTCGCGGCTTTACGATATCGACCCGCTTTACGGTCTACTTTTCACCTTTGGCCTCGCGCTCGTGCTCGAAGGCGTGTTCCGGTACTACTATGGGGTATCGGGAAGTCCTTATTCCGTGCCGCCGCTGCTGTCCGGCGGCACCAATCTCGGCTTCATGTTCCTGCCAAATTACCGCGGCTGGGTGGTGGTCGCCTCGATGATCGTCTGTTTCGGCACCTGGGTGCTGATCGAGAAGACCAAGCTGGGCTCCTATCTGCGCGCGGCAACGGAGAACCCCCGCCTGGTCCAGGCTTTCGGCGTCAACGTGCCGTTGCTGCTGACCCTTACCTACGGCCTCGGCTGCGCTCTTGCCGGTCTCGCCGGCGTTCTCGCCGCGCCGATCTATCAGGTAAGCCCGCTGATGGGATCTGACCTCATCATCGTCGTGTTCGCCGTTGTCGTGGTCGGCGGCATGGGATCGATCCTCGGGGCGATCGTTACCGGTTACATGCTTGGGCTCGCCGAAGGCCTGACCAAGGTTTTCTATCCCGAAGCCTCCAATCTGGTGGTCTTCGTCATCATGGCGATCGTGCTTCTGGTCCGGCCCGCCGGTCTTTTCGGAAGGGACGTCTGAGATGGCCGAACTCTCACTTCGCGGGACGCGCGCCAAAAGTTCGGTATGGCTTGAATGGACGCTGGTGGGGCTCGGCATCCTAGCGCTGCTGGTGGCGCCTTTCTTCGTCTATCCGATCTTCCTGATGAAAATGCTGTGCTTTGCGCTGTTTGCCTGCGCGTTCAACCTTCTGCTCGGCTACACCGGGTTGTTGTCCTTCGGCCATGCGACGTTCTTCGGCGGGGCAGCCTACTTCAGCGCATATGCGGTCAAGGTCTGGGGCTGGCCGCCGGAAGCGGGCATCCTGCTCGGCGTCCTGGGTGCCGCGCTGCTTGGCCTTGTGATGGGCTTCTTTGCCATCCGCCGGCAAGGCATCTATTTCGCCATGATCACGCTGGCGCTGTCGCAGATGTTCTTCTTCTTCTGCGTGCAGGCGCCGTTCACCGGAGGTGAGGACGGCATCCAGGGCGTGCCGCGCGGCAGGCTGTTTGGAATGCTCGACCTGAACGTCTCGATGAACATCTACTATTTCGTTCTGGCGGTCTTCCTGATCGGCGTGTTCGCCATCTGGCGCATCATCAACTCGCCTTTCGGCATGATCCTGCGTTCCATCCGCGAAAACGAGAGCCGGGCAATTTCGCTTGGCTATTCCGTCGCCAACTACAAGCTGGCGGCTTTCGTCATGTCGGCAACATTGGCCGGGCTGGCGGGCGCGCTCAAGGCGATCGTTTTTCAGTTTGCCACGCTCACCGACGTCACCTGGCAGATGTCGGGCGAGGTGATCCTGATGACGCTCCTCGGCGGCATCGGCACCATGGTCGGGCCGATCATCGGCGCCAGTCTGGTCGTCGGCCTGGAAAACACGCTCGCTACCTCGAATTTTCCGGTGACCATCGCCACCGGCCTGACCTTCATGGTCTGCGTGCTGGTTTTCCGGCGCGGTATTGTCGGTGAGGTCTATGCGCGGTTTCTCGGGCCAAGGGGTGACGCGAAAGACTGAACGGCTCAGCGCCTCGTCGCTACGCGATACGTACGCCTTGCGCGTCGAGAAGCACGCAACCCAGCGGGTCGAAGCAGACATCGACCGTTTCGCCTTCACGCAGCGGCTGGCCGTCGATCAGCGTGTTGGCGCGCAACGGCGTGCCAGCGCCGATGTCGATCTCGTAGACCGCATTGCCGCCGAGATAGGAGGTCGAGACTATTCGTCCCGACAGCCTGTTGGCAGCACCGGCGGTGCCGACGGTAAGCTTCTGCGGGCGAACGACGACGGTGATCGCGCTGCCGGCCGTGAGCGCCTTCGGTGCGGCCGCCTTTACGACATGGCCGCTGGCCAGCGCGATCGTTGCCATGTTGCCGTCCATCGCCGTCACGCTGCCGGGCAGCATGTTGGCCTTACCCAGGAAATTGGCGACGAATGCGGTGGCCGGCTGGTCGTAGACCTGCGCCGGGGAACCGATCTGCTCGATCAGGCCGGCGTTCATCACGACGATGCGGTCGGACATCGACAAGGCTTCTTCCTGGTCGTGCGTCACAAAGATGGCGGTGATGCCCGTCTCCCGCTGGATTTTCTTGATCTCGACGCGCATGTCCTCGCGCATATTGGCGTCGAGCGCCGACAAGGGCTCGTCTAGCAGCAGCACTTCCGGTTCGAAGACGATGGCGCGGGCCAGTGCGATGCGTTGCTGCTGGCCGCCCGAGAGCTGTGACGGCAGCTTTGTCTCACTGCCGGGCAGCCGCACCATATCCAGCGCCTTCTTGACCCGGCGCACGATTTCCGGTTTCGGCACGTTCCGGTATTTCAGCCCGAATGCGACGTTGTCGAAGACGTTCTTGTGTGGAAAGAGCGCGTAGTTCTGGAACACCAGGCCGATGTTGCGCTTGTAGATCGGGATGTCGTCGACGCGCTTTCCGCCGATCGAGATCTGCCCGCTGGTGATATCCACCAGGCCGGCGATCGATCGCAGGATCGTGGTCTTGCCGCATCCGGACGGCCCCAGCAAGGTGACGAAACTGCCCTTGCGGATCGCCAGTGAAAAATCGCGCACGGCGGCGAACTTGCCGTAGAAAATATCGATGTCGCGAAACTCGACCGCAGGCTTTCCTGTCGGCTGGCTTTCGCCCCGAGCGAGCGGGTCGCGATCAGCCCCGGCCGATGCCGGCCGGGGCTGATCGTGGCTGTTATCGTCATGCACCTTTCGACACCCTGTCCCATTGCTTGGTCCAGGCGTCTTCGTTCTTCGCCCAGTAGAGCGGATCGGCGAAGGTCAGCGACTTCATCGATCCGGTCGGGTCGAAGGCCGGAAGCGCTGCGATCTTGTCGGTCAGCTTCACCTTGGTCGGATCAAGCGAGGGTGGATAATTCTGGCCTTCGGCGACAGCGATCGACGTGGCCGGATCCAGCATGAAGTTGATCAGTTCCTCGCATTCGGCCATCGGCGATCCCTTGAGCACCAGCATGTCCTCCATCCATGCGTATGAGCCGGCGGGGTCGAGATAGCCGATCGGCTGGCCCTGCTGCTGCAGGGCGGCGACGCGTCCGGACCAGGCATCGGTAACGACGATTTCGTTGCGCGACAGGAGGTCCATCAGTTCCGCGCCGGAACTCCAGAACTTCTTGGCCAGGTCGCGGGTCTCGCGAACCTTGGCCCAGACCGCATCCATGTCCTGGATGTTGTTGGGGTCCTGTTTCGTCTGCAGCGCCGCATACCAGACGCGCGTCGTCATATCGGCGTAGCCGCCGACCTTGCCGGCATATTTCTTGTCGGTAAGCAGGTTGGCGCCCTTTTCCTTGGCTTCCTCCGGCGAGATAACCTTGTTGTTGTAGGCGATGCCGGTGGTGCCGTAATCATATGGCACTGCCGACAGCTTCGGCGTGATCTTGCGGAACGGCTCGATCATGGCGGTCAGCACATTCGCCATGTTCGGAATGTTCGCCTCGTTGATCTCCGAGTTGAAGCCGCCATTGACGTATTTGATGTAGTAGTTGACGCCGGAAGAATGGACGATCTGGAAGTCGCCCGGCTTCGACGTCTTGATCTTGGTGATGATCTCGTTCTCGTCGCCAAAGGTGCCCTGGACGACCTTGACCTTGGACTTGGCGGTGTAGGGCTGGAACGCGTACTTATCGATCGCCTCCTGCACCACGCCGCCCCATCCGTCGAAGCGCACTTCCGAAACCGCGGCCAGCGCGCGTCCCATCCAGGGCATGGAAAGCCCGGTGGCGGCGGCAGCGGCGGCCGTCAGCGTCAGGAATGATCGCCGGCTGATGTCGCCATTGGCATAGCGTTCGTTGAGCCGTTCCAGTCGTTTGGTGGTTGTCAGTTTCATTTTCATTCTCCCATTTTCATTTTCACTTGCCTGCCTTGAACCAGGTGAGGCTTTGCAGGATGAGCCCACCAGCCAAGGGAATGCCGACCGTCAAAAGGATCATGACAGTGCCCAGCGCGTTCACCTCGGGGCTGATCGAGATCTTCAGCATCGAGAGGATTTGCGTCGGCATGGTCTCGACGCCCGCCGGTCGCCAGAACAGGCTGGCCGAGGTGTTGTCGAACGAGATGGTGAAGGCGAGCAGCACGCTGGCAAGCACTGCGGGAATGAGCAGCGGCAGCGTGATCTCGCGGAATGTCGACACACGCGGCGCCCCGAGCGACAGTGCCGCCTCCTCATAGGAACGTTTAATGCCGACCATGCGCGCCTGAACGATCAGCACCACGTAGGGGAGCGTGAGCAGAATGTGGCCGAGCACCAGAAGCGTCATGCTGCGCGGTTGGTCGACGGCTTTGATCATGACCAGCAGGCCGACGCCCAGTATCGTCTCGGGGACCAGCGCGGGAAGAATGACAAGCGTGTTGATCGCCTGCTTGCCACGGAACTCGAAGCGCACCAGCGCCAATGCCGCCATGATGCCGAGCAGCGTCGTCACCGTTGCCGTCACCAGGGCAATCCACATCGATGTCCGGAAGGCATCGAGGACCGGCCCGTTGGTGAGCAGCTTCTCGTACCAGCGCAGGCTGAAGCCGGTGAGGGGAAAGCCGCCAAACATCGAGGCGTTGAAGGAAAGCACGACCGTGGCGAGGATCGGCGCGAACATGAAGACATAGACGCACACCGTGATCGCGCCGGTTAGCCGCCACGCCCATCTGCCTTCGCGATCGGGATGCTCCGCTCTCATGCACTGAGACCCTTCATGATCTGCGACAGGCCCATATAGCGGCTGTAGGCGGCCGCGGCCGCACCGAGCAGAACGAACAGGACGATGGAAAGCGTGGCGCCCATCGGCCAGTTGAGCTGCCCCATGATGGTGTCGTAGATCAGGTTGCCGAACAGCGCGTCGCGGCTTCCCCCGAGCAATTGCGGCGTCACATAGGAGCCGGCCGCCAGCACGAAGCAGAGCAACAGTCCGGCGCCCAGCCCCGGAATCGACAGCGGCAGGGTCACTTCGCGGAACGCCTGTGCGCTGGTGCAGCCCATCGAGCGGGCGGCGGCGATCAAGGTGCGGTCGATGCCCTCCAGGCTGACATAGACGTTCAGGATCATGTAGGGCAGCAGAAAATGCAGCAGCCCCATGATGACGGCGCCCTCGGTGTAGAGCATCGGCAACGGCTCGTTGATGACCCCCAGCCGGATGAGCACGACGTTGATCAGCCCCTGTTCGCCGAGAATGTGGATCCACGAGAATGTCCGGATGGTGAAGCTGATCCAGAACGGCACGATGAGCAGCAACAGCAGCAGCCATTTGTGCTTGAAAGTCGTGGCCCAGATGAAATAGGCGGGGAAATAGCCAAGGATCGCGCAGATCACAGCGGTGATGGCGCCGACGCGAACGGTCTTCCAAAGAAAGCCGTGATAGTAGCTGTCGGTGAGGAATTCCTTCCAGTTGTCGAAGGTCAGCACCGCCGACTCCACCCCAGCGGTAACGAAGGTGAAAAACGTGTAGACAGTCATCATCGCGATCGGCAGCAGCAGAAGCAGGGTAAGCAGCAAAAGCACGGGCGCGACGAGGACCCAGGCCAGTCGCTGATCATATAATTTCCACCCTTTGGTCACGACCCGTCCAACCACTTCATGTCCAAGCCGCCATCACCGGGCTCGGCTCCGGACTAGATTGGGCGATCGGCGTTCAGGTGTCCACTCTGCATATGGCTCCTGCACAAATTCTGTGCAGGGCCACCGCGCGACCGTCGCCCTGCTGGATTTAACAAATTGCTCGGGTTCGTCTGCGCATTGATTAAATCAGATATCCCGATATACAGGATAATTTCGGATATAGATTTGGCATGGGCCCGGGCATTTCATGAGTCGCAATTTTCTGGTGATTGAACCTGAGGAAGGCATTGCCGTGCTCAAGGGGCTTGCCTCCTCGGCGCGTATCTCGATGCTGAAACTGCTGCATGAGAAGGGGCCGATGAATGTCAACGAAATCGCCGCCGTGCTGTCGCTGCCGCAGTCGACCGTCTCGACCAACATCCAGGTGCTGGAGGATGCGGGGCTGATCCGCACCGAGAACCTGAAAGCGAAGAAAGGCAGCCAGAAAATCTGTTATCCGACGGCCGAAGAAGTGCTCGTCGTGTTCAAGAGCGAATATCGTGCGGTCAAGAACGACGCGATCGAAGTGTCGATGCCGATCGGGCTTTACACCGG
>NZ_JAMYOU010000018.1:0-144190 GCF_040319995.1 Mesorhizobium sp. M0815
TCTGCGCCGGCCAGCCGGCTTAACCCTCGTACCGTTGCATATCGGATGACGGGCCGCCCTCAGGCCCAGCAATCATAGGGACTAGTTTCTGGTCAAATTGAACAAAACGGGAACAAAAATGTCACGGGCGAATTGAATTCGCGTTCGCCGTCCGGCGTGTTGCGCACCACAGGGCCTGGCTGGTTGGGATAGATGTCGATGGAGGGTTCGAGATTGCCGAGGATATCCCGCAAGGCGCGGGTCCACTGGCGAATGGCCTCCTGGCTGGTCGTGATATTGTAAAGATTGCACATTTCAGGCCGTTCCCGGATGCTTAGGCATCTTGTTGGAAACGGCCCGGAATTTCCAGCGCTGTCCGTTAGGTTGCTGACACGGCAGGCCGTGTCAGCAATGGCTTTGTGAGACCTACCGCGCCGATTGTCTCATAGCTTGTGCGGCGACTGCCGCCAGAAAAGCCCTCGCCGCGGCATCGCAGGCCGCTCGAGACGGGCCCTTGGCGAAAAGAAGAAGCTCGGCGGCTCGAATGTTGAGCCCGTGCTTCCTTGCGAATGTGGCTAGATCGTAAGGCTTGTTGTCGTAAGGCACGTCGTCGTAGTCGATCGTCAGATCGTAGTTTTCTTTCATTTTCTTCCTCCCGTTAGCGATCTTCCCCCTCCTGTCGCTAACGCAAAATTAACGTCGATGGCGTCGGGCGAGTCCACCAATCAGAGATTGTGTAAAAAACGTACGAGCTCGGATGCTCGCCCTCGCCACGGCGCCGCGAGCAATCGCCGCGAGCCGGACCGCTCGAAAGAGCCGATTATGGAGGCACGTTGGAAAAGGCAGCCACGGCCTGGTGCCACGGGGTGTCCGCGACCCTACCGTGCCTAATGGCCGTCATTTTCATCTTCCTGGCCCGGTCCGCAAAGCCGGCCTCGTTGGGTCAGCTAAAGAATAAATCCGGCTAATAACACCGTAAGGAGCAGTGACAGCGGAACAGCCGCAAGACACCAGATCTCCAACGTGTTGTTTTGCAGCGGGTCCATCGTCAGCCTCACTTTTTGGTTCGTCATTGTGACACTAACGGTTGGTCGGAGGTAGCGGTTCCAAGCGACGCTGTTCATAGAGCGCTGCCTGTGCTGCATATTAGCAACAGCTTGACGACCGCTGAGCCCGTACCGCTTGGAGAACTTCACTTGGCGCCGGTGGATGGGCATTCCGCAGGAATGCAAGCGCCCCTCCATCAGGCGTGCGGGGATCGATCGCCGCCTATGATCAGCGCCGAGCCATGCCCCGGAACCCAATGGCTGCGTCGACCTCCGGCCGAAGTTTCGCTACCACCGAGCAGACCCGATGTTCACTCCAGCCAGCGATGCCCGTTTATAGGACCTAAGTCTGACCTGCCTGCGCAATGGTCTCGTGTACGGCCGGCGCCGGGAACAACTGCGCCCGTCTTCAGTTGATGGCGTCACCTCCTCGAGGAGAGATCGGCGCAGAATCAGTCCCTTCAGCGCTGATTAGGGTCCGCCTGCCATTGATGGATTTGGCAGGCGGACCCTTGGTTCTGTACGCTCCAGATCGAAAGCGGGTAAGCTCGGGATCACTCATCATCCCAGAAATCCTGCAGAGAGGCATGGCGGAGGGCTCCTCGCCCTGAGATGCTTGACCTGGCTTGACATCCGAGACGACCTCCCAGCGCGCGCACGCAGCGGGGGGCGCCCTCAGCCCTCCAGCGCCTCGTGCTGGTAAAGCTCGTCCATGCTGAGCGTCGCGAGCGCCGCGAAGGGCGCCTGCTTTTTCACGCGGCCGTGGCTCAGGATCACCACGTCGTCGCAGAACGAGATGGTGCTGCGATGGTGGCTGATGACGATGGTGGTGCGGCGGCCGGCGCGCGACTTCAGCGTCTCGACGATCGCCGCTTCCGACAGCCCGTCCACCGCATTGGTGGCTTCGTCGAGGATGAGGATATCGGGATCGCGCACCAGGGCTCTGGCCAGCGCGATCCGCTGCCGCTGTCCCGCCGAGAGGTTGACGCCGCGGTAGCCGACGACGGTCCTGTAGCCTTGCGGCAGTTGCTCGATGAAGCCATGCGCTTCGGCCAGTTTTGCCGCGCGCTCGGCGTCATCGGCCGAGGCCGCGTCCTGGCCGTAGATAATGTTGTCGAAAATCGTGCCGTCGACCAGCTCCAGCTCCTGGCTGGCGAGCGCGATGTGCTTTCGCCATTGGCTGGGGTCGATGCGGTCCAGAGGCGATCCATCGACGAGGATCCTGCCGCTATCCGGTTCGACGAAGCGGCACAGGAGATTGACGATCGTCGTCTTGCCGGCGCCAGAGCGGCCGATCAGCGCGGTCGAGCGGCCGCTGCGGATGTCGAAATTCGCCGCATGCAGCACCACCGCGCGCTGTTCCGAACCAGAATAGGTAAAGGTGACGTCCTCGAACTTGATGCCTTGGCTGAGCCCGGGGAACGCCGCGTCACCTTGCGGCGGCTCGGGCTTACCGGATGGGTCCAGCATCCACGTCACCTCTTCAAGCGATCCGCTCAGGCCCTGCAACTGGCTCCAGGCCATTTGCAGCGACCGCATGTAGGGCTGCAGCCTGTAGAGCAGGATGACGAAGGCGACGATCAGCGGGAAGCTGACATTGGCGAACCAGGCGCCGATCACCACCGCCAGGAACAGCATGGCGTGCAGAACCTCGGTCAGCGGCGGCAACGCTCCCTGACGCGTCAAAAGCACGAACGCCGCCCGGCGCACTGCATCCGATGCCTGGTCGAATGCCGCCTTCTCGCGTTGCTCCTGGCCGAAGATGCGGATCAGCCGTCCGGCATGCACCAGATGCAGCATCTGTGATGCGAGCTGGCTGTTGCGGGAGGCGACGCTGCGGCTCGGCGCCTTCAGATTGGCCGACAGCATGGCGTGCGCGACCTGCACCAGCGCCAGGCCCAGCGTGACCAGCAGCGTCATCTGCCACGACAGGAGCAGCAGGAAGGTCAGCAGGATGATCGCGGCCGATGCGTTGACGATTGCCCCCAGCGTGATCTGGATGGCATCCGAGGCCCGCCAGGATTCGTTGGAGATGATGTTGAGCAGCCGTCCAGGGCTTTGCTGCAGGAAGAACGGGTAGCCCACCCGCAGCAGCTGCTCCGACAGCGCGCTGCGGATCGAATGGCTTGCCTTGCCGTAGATGAAGGTGGTCAGCAGCGTATTGGCGTAGGCGAACAGGTTCTTGAGCACGATCGAGCCGAGGATGGCGACGGATATGACGATCAGCCGGTCGCGCTCGCTCAGGCTGGATCCGACATGCTGGAAGACGGCGGAAAAGCCAGCCATGCCGGTCTGCCCCTGCCCCATGATTATGTTCAGCAACGGGATGATCAGGCCGATGCCGAACCCCTCAAGCGCCGCACTGAGCAGCCCGAGCACCACCACGGCCGGAAGCAGGCGCAACTGCTTTTGCCCGAGCGCGCGGCGCAGCATCGGCAGGCTGGGCGGCATCAATCGCATGATTGCGGATCACCTCGCCTCGGCATTTGCCTGTTGCTCCTGTCGCATTTGCGCCGGCTGCGGCGATTTCACCAGCGAAAGCACCGCGAACTTGGCCGCGCCGAGCAAGTTCATGCCGATGATCGGCCAGTGCGACAGCTTGAGTTCACGGTCGAACAGAGGGCCTTTCCTCAGTTCGCGCAAGGCCGCCCTCATGGACCAGTAGAAATGGCGAAGCAGCCACGGCGCGTGCCGGATATGTTTCAGGCAAAGCCCGCCATTGCCCATGCTGTAGTCGCGGTGCAGCTTTTCTATGGCCTTGCGATCGCGCCGACCATGATGGTGGTAAATCGTCATGTCGGGCACATATTCGACCGGAATCCCAAGCAGCACCGCCCGCACGAGATAGTCCGTATCCTCGGCCGAGCGCAGCGGGCCGCCGGCGCCGAAGCGTTCGTCGAAACGGCCGATGCGGGCTGCAACATCACGGTGCATCGTCATGTTGCAGCCAAGCACGAAGCCACCGGGATGGACATCCGGCGTAAGCCGCGCGCGCACCGGCGACCGCTTGATGGTGAACGGCAGGTCGCGGGGATCGCCGATCTCGACGCGGCCACCACGGATGACCCGTTCGCCGGCCGAATAGTGCCGTTGCAGATCGTGCAGATAATCCTTGTGGACTGCGCAATCGTCGTCGACGAAGACGAGCACGCGGCCCCGCGCCCGCTCCAGCCCGGCGTTGCGCGCGGCCGCCAGTCCAGGTCGTGGTTCGCGAATAGCGGTGAACGGGATGTCCGACAGTTCGGCGATGCTGGCCAGCCGTTTGGCGGTGCTGTCGGTCGAGCCGTTGTCGACAACCACCAGCTCGGCGGCAAAGTCGGCATAGGCACGACACGCGGCCTGGATCGACCTGATACAGGGCTCGAGCACGGCGACGCGGTCGCGTGTGCAGACAATGAAACTGACCGCCGGCGCCGGTCCTTGCTGCGGCCGCGGCGACATGGCCGCCGGAACCGTCGAGTGGCCGCGCTGCTGGAGCTGGTGCGATTTGACGAACATGCGTTGCTAGCTCAACTGGTTCGAAGGCAAAACCGCCGCGGCCGGCACGGATTGCAGATACCGCGACAGGGCATCCACCTGCCTGGTGACCGACATCGAGGCGAGACTGAAGCGCGGCGCGAAGGCACCGGTGCGAAACACGTACTGCTCGCGGCGCCGGATGAGCTTCCATTTCGCGGTCCGCGTCAGGAATTCGTGCATCAGCAACGGCTGTCTTTCTCCCGATATGAGCTGATAGAGGAAGTAGAACAGGTTCAGCGTGCCGGCCTGGTAGCTCGGCCTCGCCTCGGCCGGCAGCGCGGCAATCCTTTCTTCCAGCGCAAGGATCCACTCGGCGGCACGGCGAACCGTGCCCATCGACAGGACCTCACTGATGTCGCGGAGGTCTTGCGTCTCTTCCGCGAGCCCCTCGCGCTCGAGGTTCTCGGCGACGATCTTCAAATGCGTCCTGCGCATTTCGCGCTTGTGCCTGTTGGTCACGCTGTCGTCATGGATACGATAGGCGATCAGGCTTTCGGGGATCATGGCCGCCGGGTAGCGGTCGGTCAGCCGCCTGAACAGGTCGAAGTCTTCGGCGTGCTTGTACCTTTCGTTATAAAATAGAACGCTCTCTTCGATGACCTTCCTGTTGTAGACGACCGTGGAATGCATGCAGATCGTGAAGAACATCGACAAGATGCGCAGGCTATTGTCCTGGAATATCGGATCGGGCGAACCCCTGACGATGCGGTTGCCGAGCAAGGTGTCGAAACCCGCGCCGCACAGCGCGAGGTCAGGCTGCTGGTTGAACAGCGCGACCTGTCGCGACAGGCGCCGGGGATAGGCGACATCGTCGGCGTCCATCCTGGCGACCAGATCGCCGCGGGCCATGGCCAGGCCTTCGTTCAAAGTTGCAATCAGGCCACGGTTTTCGCGTGAGATGATCGAGATGCGATTGTCGGCCTGGCGGTATTTCTGTAGGATCTGCAGTGAGTTGTCGGTCGAGCCATCATCGATGGCGATGACCTCCAGACGATCGTAATCCTGGCGCAGGATGCTACCCAGCGCAGCGGCAAGATAAGGTCCCGCATTGTAGGTCGGCAGCAGAACGGAGACTAAGGGAGCAGCCATTGGTCAGCCCCGACCGCTTCGTTGCAACTTGCGTGGCAAGCGCGATGCGCCATCAAGCGGCCTGCTCGGATATGCTCCTGCCGCGAGCCAACCGCTGTTGGTCGTATCGATGCCTGTCGGGAAGCCGGCTCGGCCTCTCCGGGCAACATAGGGGAAGTGGCGCTTTAGGCTGTTGAGCGGCTTCTCGAAAAGCAGCCATGAAACCGACGCCAGCATGAGCGTCACCGTTCCCGCCACCAGGAACCGTCCCGGCCCTTGTTCCGAGACGTTGAGCGGAATCCAGGGCTGCGATTTGACGACGAGCGACAGCACTATCGGATGGTAGAGATAAACGCCGTAGCTGATGCGGCCAAGGCCAAGCAGCGGCGGCAGTTCGAGACCTTTTCCGATATAGCCACCAACGCCTGTCGAACAGCTTGCAACGATGACCACCAGCGGCACGAGAGGCAGGATCTGCAACAGCAGCCAGAGGCTCCATTCCTGCACCGGATTTGCGGGCGCCGGCGCAAACCACTGCAGAACGAAAAACGCCACGGCCAGCCACGGCCAGCCAGCTCGAAGCCATTGCGGCAAGCCAGCAGCTCTTGACCGGTAAGCGGCAAGCAGCGCGCCTGACGCCAATGCATCCATCGACGCCGGCGGCAGCAGGTCGCGCGCCAAACCGGGTGTTCCCGCGATCGGCCAATAAAACCGGTAGGCCAGCGACAGCCCGATAACGCCGATGCAGATCGCTTCGAGGCGCCGGCGCGGCGCCAGCAGGACGATCAACGGCCAGGCGATATAGAACTGCTCCTCGATGCTCAGGCTCCAGAAATGGCAGAGCAGCCAGGGCGTCCATTCATTCTGCGCTGCGTACCAGAAATTCGACAGATAGAGCGCGTGCCAGGCCAGCGATCCTCTCGACTGCTCCATGTCCGTAAGCCAGACGAAACCCAGCACGGCGAAATAGGGCGGGAATATCCGCAGCGCCCGCCTGATATAGAAGGATCTCAGCGCCGGTCCGGTTTCGAATTCGGCGGCCGAGCGGGCTTCGAGCAGCAGGCGGGTAATCAGAAAGCCGCTCAGCACGAAGAACAGACGTACGCCGATATGGCCCCAGAACGAGGATCCTCCGGCCGCGAAGAAGTGTGCGTACAGCACCATCGTCACGGCGATGGCCCTCAGCGCGTCCAATTGGGTGTCGCGCGCATTTCCCATCAGCGGCGTGCGCCGGCGGGACGGCGAAACTGCCAATCGGTCAACATAGCGGCGTCGTTCACGGCGCATTTCCAATCGGAAGCGCCCCCCTCACGCAGGATAAGGCGCCACCATTGTGCAACGCAACACAAAAAGTTGACATATTTGAAACAGGAACGTGAGGCGCGGCTAATAAAAGCCAAAAAACAGCGGGAACCAGCCCGAATTGTCCATTTTTGACGATTTTCGCGCGCTGCCTTGGCCCGCCGATATCGGCGGCAGGGTGCTGCGATGCAGCATGTTCGCCGCCATCACGGAACGCGTGAAGCTGATCCGTTCGATCGCCGCCAGCGGCACTGGCGTCAGCCTCGTCACACACGATCTCGCCACGGTGCGGGCGCTGGCCGACAGGATCGTGGTTCTCAGCCTCGGACGCGTGGCCTATGACGGATCCGCCAGGCACTTGAGCGCCGACCAGTTGTGGGGCCTCATGGCGAGCGGCACCCTCGCATCCGCCGGGCAGTAGAAGGCGTTTTGAAGCGGGGACCCGCTTCGCGCGAGCTTCCCGCCTCCGAGCGACAATTACGCCTCCTTGCCGGCATTCGCGAGCGCCACTGTGCGACGCTCCGGAAGCCCCATTCCGACGAGCGCGCCGGCGAGCGAGAGCAGCGCGGAGACGTCGATTGCCGCGGTGAAGCCATCGCTGAACGCGTCGGTGGACGAGAAGCTTCCAGTGCCGGCGAACACCGCACCGGCGATCGCGATCCCGGATACGCCGCCCAGAAAGCGGAATGTATTGAACGTGCCGGCAGCCTTGCCGACCTCCGGCCGCGCGACCGCATTGAGGACCGCATTCTGCGCGGCAGGCATGGCCATCGACACGCCGGCACCGGTAATGATCAGGGGCGCGACTAGCTGGATGTAGGGCAGATCAGGTGCTGCGATCTGCGCCAGCCAGGCCATTCCAGCCGCTTGCAGGATCAATCCGGCCACGACAAGCCAGCGCTCGCCGACGCGGTTGATCAGGCTGCCGGCGATCGGTGCGACCACGAAAAGCGTGGCGGTCCAGGGCAGCAAACCCATGCCGGCGCCGAGCGGCCCACGGCTCTGGGCAAACTGCAGAAACTGCGGCAGCAGGAATACGAGGCCGTACATGGCGGCGCAAAGCAGGAAATTCGCGCCGACGCCCGAGGAGAATGCGCGCGCCTGAAAGAACCGCAAAGGCAGCATGGGCTCACGGGTACGCAGCTGCCAAAGGACGAATGCGATGGCCAGAAGCAGCCCGGCCGTCAGCGCCGACAGCACTTCAGAGCTGCTCCAGCCCACGATGTTGCCGCGCATCAGACCCCAGACCACTCCAAATGCCGCCGCAGTCACCAGGGCGACGCCGAGGACATCGATTGCCGTACCCGGCCCGTGACTCTCCGGAATCCGACGCATCACCAGCGGGATGAGAACGATGCCGACCGGAACATTGAGCCAGAAGATCCAGTACCAGGAGAGGCCTTCGGAGATCGCCCCGCCCGCCATCGGACCGATGATCAGGGCCAGGCCGGTGATGCTGCTAAAGATGCCCAGCGCCTTGCCTCGTTCCTCCGGGGGAAAAGCGACGCTCAGCAGCGCCATGGCCAGCGGCATGACCATTGCGGCACCCGCGCCCTGAACCGCACGGGCCGCAATCAGCAATCCGGCATTTCCAGCGAGCGCGCAGGCAACCGACGCTGCGATGAACAACGCCAATCCGGCAACGAGCGTACGGCGGCGGCCGAACCGGTCACCGAGCGCAGCCCCGGTCATGAGCAGGACGGCAAAGCTCAAATTATAG
This sequence comes from Mesorhizobium sp. M0815, assembly GCF_040319995.1. NCBI lineage: Bacteria > Pseudomonadati > Pseudomonadota > Alphaproteobacteria > Hyphomicrobiales > Phyllobacteriaceae > Mesorhizobium > Mesorhizobium sp. M0815. The sequence continues at coordinate 8,635 of NZ_JAMYOU010000018.1, forward strand.
GCGTTCATCGTCCATTGCAGCGTCTCCAGCGAGGCATCGAGTTCGACCCGCATCGTGCTCAATGCGGTCGCCACGACCATCGCATCGAGAACGACCATCAAGGAGCCTATCGACGTGAGGGCGAGAACCCAGACCTTCGTTGATCCCGCACTTTGCTTGCTCATGATTATGGCGCCTCCGGCTTGAACAGATGGCCCACCAGTCTCGCGGTCCCATGATCCAGAGACGCGGAGGCACCACCAAAGGATTCCAGCTAAAGAAAGTTTTTTTCGACCGAATCCTTTGCCATCGTCGAGCGTCTATAAGACGCTGCGCCTGATGGCGGGCGCGCCTGCCCTGGGAGATACGCAATGAAATCGATCCTTGTGCGATGACCGGATCCGCATCCGGCACGCCAGAAGGACGGGAGCCATTTGACCGGCTGCTCGGCGAATTGCGGCCGAAACTGCACCGCTATTGTGCCCGCATGACCGGTTCGGTGATCGATGCCGAGGATGTCGTCCAGGAAGCTACGGTCAAGGCGCTCGAGGCGTTCCCAGGGACCGGACCGATAGCCAATGTCGAGGGCTGGCTGTTCCGCATCGCGCACAATGCAGCGCTCGACCACCTGCGCCGTCGCGCCAGGGTGGATGCCGCGCATGCCATCGAGGATATCGACATGATACCTGACCCCGGCATGTCGGCCGAGGGTCGACACACTGCAGCCGCAAGCCTGCAGACCTTCATGCGCCTCCCCGCGGCGCAGCGTAGCAGCGTCATCCTCATGGATGTGCTCGGCTATACGATCGAAGAGATCGGCAACATTATCGACAGCAGCGTTCCGGCGGTGAAAGCCGCACTGCATCGCGGCCGTCTGCGCCTGCGCGAAGTCGCCGGCGAGCCTAACGATCGGCCTGTGCCGGTGTTGGCCGAGCCCGAGCGGGCGCGTCTGGCAGCCTATGTGGAGCGGTTCAACGCCCGCGACTTCGATACGATCCGCGACATGCTGGCCGAGGACGTGCGGCTTGACCTCGTCAACCGGCTCCGGGCGAGCGGCCGCACGAAAGTGGGCCGGTACTTCCACAATTACGCGGGTATCCACGATTGGCGGCTGCTTCCAGGCCTGGTGGATCGGCACCCAGCCATACTTGTCATCGATCCGGATGACTCGGCCGGAGGGCCAAGATACTTTATCCTGCTGGAATGGACGGGCGACAGATTGGCGAGAATTCGCGATTTCCGCTATGCGCGCTACACGCTTGATGGCGCCGAGGTGGTGCCTCTGCGAGCATAGCAATTCGCTTTTCATAATGCCGAACAAGCACTGCCAGATCGCGGCCGCTTGCCATCCAAGCGGCCGCCCTTTTCTGCTGATCCGGCTTTAAGCCGGTTGCAACTCCCGGCGCGGCAGCGGCGGGAAGGCGATCGCAATCGCCATCGCGCCAAGCCCGACAAGGGCCGAGCCGATGAACAGCCAGGAATAGCTGGCATAGGCATCGAACACCATGCCGCCGGCGAGCGGGCCGAAAGCCATGCCGAGGCTGGACAGCATGGTTACGGCACCGAACACCGTGCCGAGGATGCGCTGGCCGAAATATTCGCGCGCCAGCACCGCATAGAGCGGCATGACACCGCCATAGGTGGCGCCGAAGATGACGGCGAGCGTGTAGAATTGACCAAGCTCGCTGACCGCCAGATAGGCGGCGATGACCACCGCCTGTATGGCCAGCCCGGTGATCAGCACCGGCTTGACGCCCAGCCGATCGGCAAGCACGCCGTAAAGCAGCCGGCCACCCAGCCCTGCCAGGCCCTCGATGCTGTAGATGCTGACCGCCGCCATCGGCGCTATGCCGCACAGCATCGCATAGCTCACCATATGGAAGATCGGCCCCGAATGCGCTGCGCAGCAGGCAAAGAAGGTCAGTCCCAACACGATGAATTGCGGCGAGCGCAGCGCCTGCGGAACCGTCATGCCGGCACCCTCGGCGGCAACGGTTGGGGCAGCGCCGTCGGCAGCGGGCTGGGGCGGCTGGCGCACCAGAAGCGCGGCCGGCAGTAGCAGCACCCACGCGGTTATGCCGATATCGAACATCGCCGTGCGCCAGTCATAGGCCGAAATCAGCCAGCGCGCGAAGGGCGAGATGGTCATTGGCGCTACGCCCATGCCGGCCGAGACCAGCGAGACCGCGAGGCTGCGGTTCGTGTCGAACCAGGCGGAGGTCAGCGCGATCATCGGCGCGAAGAAGGCGCTTGCCGCGAGGCCGACGAGCACGCCATAGGTCAGCTGGAAAACGAGCAGCGAGCCGGTGCGGCTGGCCAGGACCAGCGCCAGGCCAAGCAATACGGCGCCGGTCATGACGACGATGCGAGCGCCGAAGCGGTCGTAAATGGCGCCCCAGGCGAAGCCGCCGAGGCCCATTACCAGGAAGTTCAGCGTCATCGCACTCGATATGCCGGCGCGCGACCATTGTGTGTCGAGCGCCATCGGTTCGAGGAAGATCGCCAGCGAGAACATCGCCCCGAGGGCGACACAGGTCATCAGCGCGCCAGCCGCGACGATAACCCAACGATAGGGAAGGCTCATTTCACTTTTCTCCCATGCCGGAAGCGTTGATACGGCACGACCTTTTCGAGCTTCGCCGAGCCGCTTGCGTCCGAAGGACGTTGGAGACGTTTTGAATCCGACAATCCGGTTGCATTTTTTATCCAGTCAAGAAATTGCGCCGCTCAATTGCTCCATTGCATTGACCGTGCACAGTGCTGAGCTAGATTTCCAGCCTGGCGATAAGGAGCTATCAGGTATGGAACTTCATCGCGGCCGTCTCATCGACCACATCCAGTTGGTGGTCAGGGATCTCAAGGCCAGCCGGCGCTTTTACGAGGCGGTTTTCAAGGTGCTCGATATTCCGATCGGCGGCAGCGCCGAGGATTATTTCTGGGCCGACGAGCTGTTCATCTCCAGCCCCGACAGCCCGGCAGCCCAGGGAAAGCTGACGGGGCGCCACCACCTTGCCTTCCAGGCAAAGGACCGCGCCATGGTCGACGCCTTCTACAGGGCCGGCCTCGATGGCGGCGGCACGGACAATGGCGCACCGGGCGAGCGGCAGCACTACCATCCCGGCTACTACGCCGCCTTCCTGCTCGATCCCGACGGCAACAATATCGAGGCCGTCCACCACGGCCCGGCCAACCGCAGCGCCGAGTCAGTGAAGATTGCGTTCTGAAGATCGGGTGATGGGGCAAGAATCTTGCTTGCGACGGCGTCGGATCGGCTGCGGAGGTCATTCCGCGCTGCGCTATCGCATCAGCGCCGCCATCTGGCCCGCCAGGAAGTCGACGAACAGCCGCGCCCGGACGGGTAGCTGTCGCCCATACGCATGGACGATGTACACCGGCATGGTCGGCATCGCCACCTCGGGCAGGATGCGGACCAGGCGGCCCGTGTCGAGATCGTCCTGCACGGCAAACCGCATCAGATGCGCGATGCCGGCGCCGGCAAGTGCCGCATTGCGGATGGCACCACCATCATCGGTATCGAGCCGCCCATCCGGCACGATCATCGTACCGTCGGCAAAAGTGACGGGATAGGGCCGGCCGGCCATCTGGTAGCGGACGAATTCGTGGTTCGGTAAATCCTCAACCGATGCCGGACGGCCGCGCCGCTCGACATAGGCCGGTGAGGCCACCAGCACGATCGGCAGATTGGCGATCTTGCGCGCGATGAGCCCGGTGTCCGAGAGCTGCCCCATGCGCACCGCAACGTCATAGCCTTCGCGGATCAGGTCGGCGTGGCGGTCGGTGACGCTGAGCTCTAGTTTGACTGCGCCATGCCGCGAAAGGAACGCCTGCGCCCATGCCGCGATCAGGCCGCGGCCGAGTTCGACCGGCGCTGTGACGCGCAGCAGGCCGCGCGCTGTATCGGCCAGCTGGACGATGTCTTCGGCATCGTCCAGCGCCCTGAGCAGCGGCGCCACGCGCTCGTAATAAGCGATGCCTTCACTGGTCAGCCCGAGCCGGCGCGTCGAGCGCTTGATCAGCCTGACGCCCAGCCGCCGCTCGAGCCGCGCCACGCTTTTCGACACCGCCGATGGGCTGGAGCCGACCAGCCGGCTGGCGGCATGGAACGAGCCGGCATCGACCGTGCGGACGAAGGCGACGAGACCGGCGGTCTTTTCGAGGATGGTGGTCATTCCGGAATTCCAGGCACGAAAGAATGGATCATGATGATCCTAATACGATTTCTGATCATCATTAAATACCGCTCATCATCGACAAAGGAGAGATTTGATGAGCAAGCTGAACGGCAAGGTCGCCATCGTCACCGGCGCCTCCAAGGGTATCGGCGCTGCCATCGCCAAGGGTCTTGCCACGGCCGGCGCCGCGGTGGTCGTCAACTACGCCTCGTCACAGGAAGGCGCCGACCGCGTCGTCGCCGAGATCGAGGACCGTGGCGGCCGCGCCGTCACCGTCCAGGGCGACGTGTCGCAAGCGGCCGACGTGCGCCGCCTGTTCGAGGCGGCGAAATCGGAGTTTGGCGGGCTCGACATCCTGGTCAACAATGCCGGCGTCTTCGCGTTCGAGCCGCTGGAAGCGGTTACCGAGGCCGAGTTCCACCGTGAGTTCGACACCAATGTGTTGGGCATCATTCTGACCACGCAAGCAGCAGTGAGCCATTTTGGCCCGGGCGGCGGCAGCATCATCAACATAAGCTCGGTTGCCAGCCGCAATCCGCAGCCGAACTCGCTCGTCTACGCCGCCACCAAGGGAGCGGTGGACACGATCACGCTGTCGATGTCGCGGGAGCTCGGCGCACGCAACATCCGCGTCAACGCGATCGCGCCCGGCGGCATCGATACCGAAGGCCTCGCGCGCATCGGCATCGTCGGCAGCGAATTCGAGAAGCAGATTATCGCCATGACCCCGCTCGGTCGCTTCGGCCTGCCCGATGACGTCGCCCGCGTCGCGGTGTTCCTCGCCTCCGACGAGGCGTCATGGCTGACCGGCGAGCGCATCACCGCCTCGGGCGGCTGGCGATAGGCATGGAGGGCGCGGACCTGCCGTTTCACGGACCATGCCCCACGCCGCGCGACGTCGAGGACCACCGCAATCGATGACGACAGCGATCTAAGCCCTATGTTTCAGCGAGGGGGAAGCGCCGTGCGCTATCGATGACGGCGAGATGCCAGGGAGGTAACGGATGACGGGCGACGAAACAGCAATCCGAAAGCTGGTCGAGACGTGGATGGATGCGAGTAAGCGTGGAGACATCGCGACTGTCCTCAGCTTGATGACGGACGATGCGATCTTCATGGTTCCCGGCCGGGAACCCTTCGACAAGGAGATCTTCGCGGCGGCCGCGCAGGAGACGGCCGGCGTTCATATCGACGGCACGAGCGATATCGTGGAACTACAGCTTCTCGGCAATTGGGCCTTCATCCGCAGCCGCATCGACATGACCGCGACCCCGCCGAATGGCGAGCCGGTCCATCGATCGGGATATGCGCTGACGCTCCTGCGTAAGGAGCCAGATGGTGAGTGGCGGCTCGCGCGCGACGCTAACCTGCTGACCCTGCAAGGCTAGAGCCGGTCTCCGGCATCTCTGCACCAGGAGGCGCGCTAGGGGGAGCGACAAGGTGGCGAAGATGCGTTCAACGTCGCCCTGAACAGCATTCCCCTCCTCCATCTGATTACACCGGCAAGAGGGCGTTCGGCTTGACATCGGCGATGGAGGCGAAAGTGTGCGTTTCGCGCACGCCGGGCAGAGGCAGGATGACCCGCTGCAGGAAATCCTGGAACACCGCCATTTCAGCGATCCGCGCCTTGACCAGATAATCGAAACCGCCAACCACCATATGGCACTCCAGAACCTCCGGAGCTTTCGCCACGGCTTCGGCGAAGCGGTCAAAGACATGCGGCGCCGTGTGGTCAAGCCTGACCTCGATGAACACCAGCGTTCCCCTGCCGACCTTGCGCGGATCGAGCATAGCCCTGACCGCGGTGATGAACCCGTCGCGGAACAGGCGCTTCACCCGCTGGCTGGTTCCGGTCGGCGACAGCCCGACACGCCCGGCAAGATCAAGCGTCGTCCGGCGCCCATCCTCCTGCAGCAGCCGGAGCAGGCTGCGGTCTATCTGGTCGAGATCGTCCATTCACAATCCACTCTATCTCAGGGATTTGTGTGCTTAATTCACGCACAGATGCCAAAATCAACGTATTTCATCACATAAAACCTCGCAATAGCCTGCGCTTCCCTCACCCACTCAAAGCAGATGTGGTGAGCCGATTTCGACGAACACAGGAGTGCAGGATGACCAAGGAAGCGTGCAGCCCAGCCGGCAAGAGTGCGGCGGAAATCAGCAAGGGAGCGACCGAGATCCTGGTGCTGAGCGAAGCCGACGTGATGGCGTGCATCGACCTCAGCCAGCTTCTCGACGTTCTGGAAGACGGCTTCAAGGCGCTGTCACAAGGTAAGGTCGTCAATCCACCCCGACCACAGCTCGACATCCCCGGAGCCGGCTACAGCCTCGCCATGCCGGCCTGGATGGAGGACATGAACCTGACCGTCAAGATCGTCAATGTCTTCGAAGGCAACCTGGCCAAGAACCTGCCCAGCCATCTCGCCACCATCAGCCTGTTCGATCCGCTGTCCGGCCTGCCGGTCTGCATCATGGACGGCACCTTCATAACCGCGGTGCGAACCTCCGGCTCCGCCGTGCTGTCGGTGCGCGCGCTTGCCCGCCGGGATGCCAGGATAGCGACAGTGATCGGCGCCGGCGTGCAGGCCAACCAGCACCTGCATCTGTTGCCGCTGGTGCGCGACTTTGCCGAAATCCGGGTCGCTTCGAAGAGCTTCGACGATGCGGCAGCGCTTGCCCGGCTGCATCCGTCGGTGGTGGCGGTCGCCGACCTCGAGGCGGCAGTGCGCAGTTCGGACGTGGTGTGCCTGGCGACCCACTCCTACCAGCCGGTGATCGACGCAGGCTGGGTCCAGCCGGGCACGCATGTCTCGTCGGTCGGGGTGGCGCCGCCCGGCGGAGAAATGCCGATCGAGCTCATCGGCAAATCCAGTCTTTTTGTCGAAACCAAGGATGCGTTCAAACCGACCCCGGTCGGTTCTTGCGAGCTTGCCGGCTTCGACCCGGATTTCGGCACCGAGCTTGGCGCCATGCTGCTCGACCGCGCGCCGGGTCGCGTTTCGAATCAACAGATCACCACCTACAAGGCGATGGGCATTGCGATGGAAGACATGGTCGCCGCCGACCTCGCCTATCGTTGCGCCAAGCGTCTGCGCAAGGGAAAGCTCATCGTGCTGTAGGCGCGTGCCGCGAGCCAGGCGGGTTCGACGTTGCTGACAATGGCGCTTTCGTGGGAGCGTTGGGGCTAAAGGCCGGCCCCTCAGGCCGGCTCGCGCTTCAGCGCCTGTGCCATGCAGTGGATGCCGCCGCCGGTCTTCGAGATCTCGCTCATATCGATGGCCGCGACCTCGAAGCCGCGTGCCTTGAGCTGGCCGATCAGCGCCTGGCTGGACGTCGGCGCGATCACCCTGTCCTTGCCCAGCGACATGAAGTTGCAGCCGAGCGCCATCGTGTCCTGGAACGGCACGTCGATGATCTCGTGGCCCTTGCCCTTCAGCCAGTCGACGATGCCCGGCTCCGTGCAGGCGAGGCAGACGGCGGTCAGCTTCTCGGCGATCGGCACCACCATCAGGTCGATATGGACGTAATATTCGTCGATGAACGCGATGCGGGTCTCCCAGCCCTCCTTGTCGAACCAGGCCTGGACCTGGCGGGCGCCCTCCTCCTGCGTGCGGGCGCCGCCGCACCCGATCAGCACCACGCCGTCCTCGATGACGTTGAAGTCGCCGCCTTCGAATGTGCCGGCGGTGACCATGTCATAGACCGGGATGCCGAGCTTCTCATAGGTGCGGATCGCCGCGTAGTTCTCGCCGCGCCGCCACCAGTTGGCCATCGCGGTGATGATGACGCCATATGGCGTCATCACGCTGGAATCGCGTGAATAGACCTGCATCGGCAGTTCCGGCGTCGGCTCATGCCAGTGGATGTTGACGGCGAAATGCTCATAGGCGGCGACAAGGTCCTTGTGCTGCGCCTGCGCGATCTGGACATTGCAAGGCGCCTCGCGCAGATGTTTTCGCGATAGCGAGCTGGTCGAGAGATGGCGCAGGAAATTGGGCGAGCCGAGCAGCACGTCGGTCAGCACGTCGGTCTCGTTGGCGAAGCCCCAGGCGGTCAGCTTCTTGGTGCCGCCGGCCGGGTTGCGGCGCTGCAGCGAAAACGGCTCGGTGACGATGCGGTCATGGACGGTCATGGGTTCTCCTCGTGAAGGGGCGGCCTGGTTGAGTCATGCGGCTTGGTTGCTCGGTATCCACCAGTCCCGTCCGCGCGGGGAGGTGATGTATTCCGGCCAGCGAAATCCAATTGGCGGCTCGTAGTCGCAGAGCGGCGCGATCCAGTTCGAGCCGCCGATGCCGCCACCGGTGCGGGCGACGAATTCGTCCATCGCCGCGTCGCGCGCGGCCTCGTCTTCCAACAGGCGAAGTGCTGCCAGCGCGACCGTCTTTGCGGCGCAGATGACCATCGGGTCGATGGTGGCAGAAATGCCGCCCAGCGCATTCATCGCCCAGGACGGAAAGGCGTGACCGTTCTCCGAGCGCAATGCCGGGCGAGCGACATAGAACCGCGCCGTCGGCGTATGCCATGACATGTCGGTGTAGTCGTCGGACGTCGAATTCACCTGCGACGGCGCCAGGTCGCGGCGCAGGATCGCTTCTGCCTCGCGAGGTTCGATCAGCAGTTCCAGTTCCTCGATGAAAGGCTCCTCGCTCGCCACCCCGCCGGCATTGACCTGGATTTCGCGGGCGATCGCCTTAGCCGTCTCGTCCCAGCGCGGCGGCCCGACCGCCGCCAGCGCGTCGAAGGCAATGCCAGCCATTACGTGATTGGCGAGCCCCGGCCGCGACTTCGACACCCAGTGCCGCTCATAGCGGCAGCCGCCCATCACCGCGACGGCTTCCGCATTGCGGTCAAGCACGGCGGTGACCTGCTCGGCCATCGCCAGCGTCGGCACGCGGATCATGTACTGGATCTCGGCCAGCCCGGCCGGCAGATTGTCGGCGGTCGCCTGCCCCGCCGTCAGGATCGCCTCGCTGATCGACCAGCCGCCCTGATGCGGCAGCACGGAATCGCGTAGCGCCTTCGAGGCCATGTACATCATCATGAGCGCGTCGTTGGCGCCCGGCGCCCGGACCGCCGAATGCGCCTGCGGGATCGGCGCCGCGTTGCCTGCCGCCCTCGCCCAATGTTCCGGCTCGTCGCAGATGAAGCGGTAGATCATCGCATAGGCCGCACCGCAATGCGTGTCCCAGCGCGCCGTGTTGCACAGCGGCAGCATGTAAAAAGGATGGAAGGAGATCATGCCCGCCAGCCCATCGTAATAGCCCTTCGCGGCATGGATCGGCTTCGATCCCCTCACCTTCTCCGCCGGCTCTCCGGTGAAGCGCAGCGTGCCCGATATGCCGTGGCGCTGCATCGCCGCCTTGGTCGCCAGCAGCCCGCCGAGGCTGGCAATGCCGAGCCCGGAATGCGGATCGGTGTGGCCGCCGGCCTGTTCGCCGAGGCCCGGACGCGGTCGCTTCACCGTCGCCGCATCCTGGCAATTGCCAGGCACCGCGTCGTACTCGGCATACATGCCGATTGTCGGGCCGGTCCCGTTGGTCCAGTGGGCGCAGAAGGCGGTCGGCATGCCGCCAGAGCCCTCTTCAACGGTAAAGCCTTCGTGCTTCAGGCGCTCGACATACCAGGCGGCCGACTGGTATTCGCGCCAGGCGGTCTCGCCGAAGTCGAAGATGGTCCGCGTCCACGCCGACAGCGACGGCTGGATGTCGTCCAGACAGGCAAGCGCGGTCGCTTGCGCCGAGGTCACCGGTTTCTCCATGGCGGAAAGAAAGCAGTGAAGCGCCTCGCCAAAAAGTGATATGTTTTCCCGGCTCATGCAAATTCGGTTCACCTCTTGAGAATTCCCTCGACGCAGGCGCTGCGCGCGCTCGACAGTTTTGCCCGCCACGGCAGCGTCTGGCGCGCCGCTGACGAACTGCATCTGACCCGCAGTGCGGTCAGTCATCAATTGCGCCTGCTCGAACGCGATCTCGGCTTCGACCTGCTCGCGCGCATCGGCAAGGGCGTGGCGCTGACGCCACGCGGCCAACGCTATGCCAGCGACGTGCGCAAGGCGCTGACGGTGCTAGGCGACGCGGTGACACGCCATGCCGGCACCGGCATCGGCGGCTCGTTCAGTGTCAGTTGTACGCCGGGTTTCGCCTCGCTGTTCCTGTGCACCCATATCGGCGAGTTCCGGCAGATGTACCCCGATGTCGCACTGCGCATCCTGACGCCGCGGCGCCTCGACGACGTCAGCAATGCCGAGGCCGACGCCTTCATCGCCTTCGGCGTCGGCAACTGGCCGAACCGCGTGGTCGAACCATTGTGCGAAATCTCCTTCACGCCGCTGTGCAGCCCCACGCTGCTCAACAAGATCGGCGGCTTCTCCAAGCCGGCAGACGTGCTGCGCGCCAATCTCCTGCATCTCGGTGACACCGAGGACTGGGCGCGCTGGCTGGCCCTGTCCAAGGTCGAGAACCCCGACCCGGAAGGCGGCATCTTCTTTTCCGACATGAACCTGGTCTTTTCGGCGGCGATTGCCGGCCAGGGCATCGCCATGGGCGACGAGCTGACCAGTCGCCGGGCGCTGAGCGAAGGCCGGCTGGTGCGTCCCTTCGACATCGCGATCAATTCGCCGCGCTCGTATTTTCTGGTTTCCGAGCACGCCAAGGCAGCGCATCCGGTGCTGGAGGCGTTTGGGCGATGGCTGAGGTCGAAGCTGTCGGAGAACAAGGAGCGCTAATCTCCCCCTTGAGGAGGAGATTGGCGCATAGATGAATCAAATTTGCCGATCAGGCGAAAACTATTCGGTTGCGGTGAGCCGCCGCCCTGCCTACGATTTCGCCTACGCTAAGGAAAGGGCAGGATGCAGCAACCCGGCCGGGCCGCAGAGATCAAGGCAATCGGGATCGGCAAGAGCTTCGGCTCGTTCCGTGCGCTGGATGATCTGACGCTCGATATCGGCCGTGGCGAGTTCCTCACCCTGCTCGGCCCCTCCGGTTCCGGCAAGACCACCTTCCTGATGATCCTTGCCGGCTTCATTCAGCCGACCGACGGCCGCCTTTACAGCGACGGCGTCGACATCACCGAGCGGCCGGCCGAGCAGCGTGCCGCCGGCATGGTTTTCCAGGGCTACGCATTGTTCCCGCATATGAGCGTCGAGGCCAACATCGCCTTCCCGCTCAAGGTGCGCAAGAAACCGGCGGCCGAGATCAAACGCCGCGTCGGCGAAATGATCGAGCGCGTCGGGCTCAAGGGCCACGAGAAGAAACTGCCGTCGCAATTGTCCGGCGGCCAGCAGCAGCGCGTGGCGTTGGCGCGGGCGCTGGTGTTCGAGCCGGGCGTACTTTTGCTCGATGAGCCGTTTTCGGCACTCGACAAGGGCCTGCGCGGCCAGATGCAGGCCGAGATGAAGCGGTTGCACCAGGAGACCGGCACCACCTTCGTCTTCGTCACCCATGATCAGAGCGAGGCGCTGGCGTTGTCGTCTCGCGTCGCCATCTTCAACCATGGCAAACTGCTGCAGGTCGGCGCGCCGGACGAGGTCTATGATCGGCCGGACAACCGCTTCGTCGCCGAGTTCCTGGGCGAGATCAACATGCTGCCGCTGAAGGGCGTGCGCCCGGCCGACAATGGCTCGACGGGCCTCTGCGAAGACCGCGCGATCAGCATGCGCTGCAAGGCCGAGAAGGTCCGGGGCGACGCCATCCTGGCGATCCGGCCCGAATACATGTCGATCGCCCGCGAAGCCGCCGCAGGCGAGAACGGCATTGCCGCGACTGCCGTCGCCTCGACCTATCTCGGCGCTGCAACGCGGCTCGATCTGACGACGCGCCAAGGCGCCAAGATGACGGTCTCGGTGCCGAACGAGGTTGCCGCTTCCGCGCTCAGCCAAGGCAATTCCGTCTGGCTGACCTGGCCGGCGGAGAAAGGTTTCCTCCTTCCGGATGGAGGACAATGACGATCGGCGTGGCGAATTCGCCAAGCTGACTTTCAGGAAATACCAACGACAAAAAAGGGGAACTGACATGACAAACCAAACCAAGAAACATTCCATCGAGGCGCTGTCCGCCAGGGCCGTGCGCGGAGAGATCTCGCGCCGGCAGTTCACGCAGCTGGCCGCGCTGGTGCTGGCCGGCACGCCGATGCTGCTGCGCTCGACCGGCGCCTTTGCCGCGGCGAAGGAACTGGTGCTGGTCAACTGGGGCGGCGACGCCATCACCGCCTATGACGCGGCTTACGGCCAGGCCTTCACCAAGGAGACCGGCATCGTCGTTAAGATGGATGGCTCCGGCCCGACCGAAGGCGCAATCGCGGCGCAGTTCAAGAGCGGCGCCCCGACCTGGGACCTGGTCGACGTCGATCCGTTCTCGGCCATCACGCTCGGCGCGCAGGGCATGCTTGAGCCGATCGACTATACGATCGTCGACAAGAAGAAGATGCGCGAGGGCTTCGGTTGGGAACACGCCGCCTCGACCTATTTCTTCTCCTATGTCATCGCCTACGATGCCGAGAAATACGGCAGCCAGGCACCGACCGGCATGGCCGACTTCTTCGACGTGGCAAAATTCCCCGGCAAGCGCTCGCTCTACAAATGGGGCGTGTCGAGCTGGGAAGCGGCACTGCTTGCTGACGGCATCGCGCCGGCCTCGCTCTACCCGCTCGACCTCAAACGCGCGCATGACAAGATCGCCGCCTTCAAGGAGAACGTCGTCGCCTATTGGGGTGGCGGCGCCGAAAGCCAGAGCGTACTGCTCAATGGCGAGGCGTCGATGGCGATCGTCTGGTCGACCCGGGCTTCGCTCATCGAGCAGGATTCCGGCGGCAAGATCAAGTTCATCTGGGACCAGGGTCTGATCTCGCCCGGCGCGCTCGCCGTGCTCAAGGGCAATCCCGGCGGCAAGGACGCGGCGATGAAGTTCATCGCCAGCACCCAGGACCCGGAGAAGGAACTCATCATGTTCGACAAGCTCGGCCAGGGTCCGGCCAATCCGGCCACCGATGCGCTGATCCCCGCCGACAAGAAGCGCATCAACCCGGTCGATCCCGAGAACATGAAAAAGCAGATCCCGCTCGACATGGATTGGTACGCCAAGAACTATGGGGCAGCACTCGACGAATACACGAAGATCATCTCCGCCTGACAAGCCGGGATAACCGGATGAGAGCATACCTCTCCGACAGGATGGGCGCGGCGCTGTTGATGGCGCCGCTGCTCCTCTTTCTTGTGCTGGCCTATGCCTGGCCATTCCTCGGCGTGGTCAAATGGAGTTTTACGCTGCCCACGCCGGGGCTGGGGCAGTACAATGCGCTGCTCACGGATCAGTTGGTGCAGTCGGTCTTTATCCGCACGCTGCGCATCGCGGCGATCGTGACGATCGTTTCGGTTGCCGCCGCCTACGCCATCACCGTTGTCTGGGTGCGCGGCACGCCGGTGCAGCGCGTCGTGGCCGAATTCTGCATCCTGGTGCCGTTCTGGATCTCGGTGCTGACCCGCGCCTTCGGCTGGGTGGCGCTTTTGTCCAATCGCGGCCTGATTAACACCTGGCTGCAGGCGGTCGGCTTCATCTCGGAGCCGCTGGCGCTGGTGCGCAACGAGTTCGGCGTCATCGTCGGCATGACGCATTTCCTCATCCCCTTCGCCGTGTTTCCGCTGGCCTCTTCGATGCGCAGTCTCGACGACCGCGTGCTGCTGGCGGCGCGCGGCCTCGGCTCCAGCCGCATGCGGACCTTCTGGTCGGTGTTCGTGCCGATGACCCGCTCCGGCATCATCGGCTCGGCGCTGATCGTTTTCGTCTTTTCGCTCGGCTTCTTCGTCACGCCGGCGATCCTCGGCGGCGGTCGTAGCGTGATGATCGCCGAGTTGATCTATCTCCGCATCTTCCAGAGCCCGGACTGGGGCCTGGGCGCTGCGATCAGCGTGGTGCTGGTGCTGTTCGTCGGCGCGCTGATGGCGCTGCTGTTCCGCTATATCAGACCAAAGCAGTTGGTGTAGCGCGATGCCGACCTATCGCCCCGGTCCCGTCTCGCTGGTCCTCGCCGCCCTGGTCGCGCTGTTTCTGCTGTTGCCGCTGCTCGCCGTCATTCCGGTGTCGCTGACGCCGAGCCGCATGCTGGCGATGCCGTCGGGCGAATTGTCGCTGCGCCATTACCGGGCGTTGATCGAGGATCCGCGCTGGATCAACTCGATCCTGCTCTCGATCAGGATCGGCGTCGTCAGCAGCGCCTTTTCCACCGTGCTCGCGCTCTGCTTCGGCCTCGGCGTCTGGATGTTCCAGCCGCGCTTCACCGCAGCATTGGTCGGCTTCGTGCTGCTGCCGATGGTGGTACCGCCGGTGGTCTCGGCAATCACGCTCTATTTCCTGCTGACCTCGATCTCGGGTTTCTCGTCGTTCTTCGGCTATGACACCTGGCTGGGTGTCGCCATGGCGCATGCGGTGATGACGGTGCCCTTCGCCACGGTGCTGATCCTGGTGTCGCTCAGCCAGCTCGACCGCCGCATCGATCTTGCCGCGCGCGGCCTCGGCGCCACCGTGTGGGAGCGCGCCACCCGCATCATCATGCCCAACATCAAGTTCGGCATCGTCACCGCGGCGTTGTTGTCCTTCGTGCTGTCCTGGGAAGAGATCGGCGTCACCCTGTTCATCACCTCGGTCAACGCCATCACGCTGCCGCGCTTGATGTGGATGGGCCTGCGCGACAACATCGACCCGGCGATCGCCGCACTCTCGGTGATCCTGATCGTCATCACGGTGCTGGTGCTTGTGGCGCGCAGCGTCGTGGTCAGGCTGCGCGCGGCGCAGTGAGGGCCGCCTCACTGCCGCGGTGACTGGCGCGAATGAAACCTTGCGCCACGATTTTCGTTATAGGTAGTTCAACACGTCGAAGGCTTCGCCATGAATCAAGGATGGTTTTCCAAGCCGGTTGCGATTGCGGTCGGCATCGTGGGAGATATCCGCAACATTTCCAACGCACGGCAGGCTGTCGAATTGCTGGAAGCCCACTGGCGCGACGCTGGCAGCGCCAAACACGGCTTGGCACGGCGCACATGCCGCCGCGCTATGAGCGACGACCGCTGGACCGAAGCCGCCAGGGACGCGTTCATCGAGGCCGCGCGGGAAGCGCATGTCCTGGTCGAGCGAGCCGTTGAACCGCAGGACCGGTCCAGGCAGGCGGGACCGTGATCGATTTGTGAGCCTCGGTGGTTCGGCCGATCTATTGCATCTCAGGCAGCATGCAGCCTTGGAATGGCACTGACGTCAACCTCGCGCTCCGCGTGCCACGCATCGTAAGCGGCCTGCATCCTGAGCCAGATCGCGGCGCCGTCGCCGAACATCTTTCCAAGGCGCGCCGCGACGGCCGGCGAGACCGGCTTCTTTTCGCGGATGATGTCGTAAAGCTGCTGGCGCGAGATTCCGAGCAGATTGGCGATTTCCACCTTGGTCTTTCCGGTTGCCGGGATAATGTCGTCGAGCAGCGCCCCAGGGTGGGATGGGCAGCGCTCCATCGGACGCATCGGCTTATAACAGGTCATGGGCTGGTTGTCCTTCGGTTGGGTCGCCACGTGCCCATAGTGATATTGCTCGAAATCTACCCGGGTTGCCAGACCTCCCGAAAACCTGGCGGCGTTGTGTCACTGCGCCACCCACTACCCCATAGCGTGGCGGATTCTCTTGGACAGGCGGCTCAAAAATGCCGGCCTCGACGACGCATCGAGCTTCCACGACAGCACCGCCGTGGCCATTTTCCGCGGCAACACCCCGACCGACAGGAACCATGCGGCAAGGATGACGCGCCGCCGCAGGGATGCGGTCATTTCGAGGCTGGCGACGGCGCCGGCCGCCCCGAGCGCCAGCCGGGAATCGTCGGCCACCGGATGTCGGTCTCTGTCGGCGCAGAGCGACGCCAGCCGCTCCTCCAGGTGGACCGGATCGTGGCGGACAGCATCCGACGGCACGATGGTCAGGCCGATCCCGGAGGCCTGGTCCGACAGTGCCTGCATGCGGCGGAAATCGTGGGTTACCCGCCAGCGTGCCCGCTCGGCGAGCTTTTCGCCGAAGACCGAATGGTTGGCGCCGTGGATCCGGTAGGCGCCGAGGCATTCGTCGATGGATTGGACGTGCCCGTACATCGGCGCCAGCGTTGCCAGATAGCCGTCAGCGCCCTGGCGGAACTCCGGCTCCGGTATCGGCATGATCGATTCGAGCGTTGCGCGGTCAAAGGCGAGCCCGCTGGTCACGGTCGTCTGATAGCGGCCCTTGTGCAGGAGTTTCGGCATGACGTCGCCGCTGTCGAAAGCCAGTTCGGGCGGCGGAAAGACATCCTTGATGCGTTGCCCTTCGTCGACGATGTGCAGTCTGGACTGGACCTGGGCGGTTGCCTCGTCCCAGGTCTCGACGATGGTGGAGACGGCGGTCGGATAGAGATAATCGTCGGCGTCGAGGAACAGGACGATCTTGCCCGAGCTCGCTGCGAAGCCGGTGTTGAATGCCGCGGCGTGTCCGCCATTTTGCGCTCGCGGACATGCGAGGATCTCGTCGCGATACGATTCCATGATTGTCGTGGAATTGTCCTGCGATGCATCGTCGACGACGATGACTTCGACATCCGCGTAGTCCTGCTCGAGGGCGCTGTCGATGCTGCGTTTGAGGAACCGCGCGTAGTTGTAGTTCGGGATGATGATGGATACCGGAATTCTCGGGACAGTCTGCATCGCGTTTGACCTCGCATCTTGCTTTGGTTCGGCAAAGGCCCGCTCATGGGCCTGCCCCCCTCTTCAAGCGCCCTCTTGGCGCGCAACGAGTTCCCTGGGAGAAAGCCTGCGCTTTCTATCAGGAGACGGGTCACGTTTCGCTTTGCGACTTCGTACTGAGGCCGCCATGCCTTCGAGGGCTGCTGCCATGGTAAGGGGTCGGCGGCAGCAAAAGCCCAGACGGTTCGGCCAAGGTGATGTCGCAACCGAGCCCGACGGAAATGTCTCGCCTCGCGATCAGGTCGGGAGCGAAGCGGACGGGTGCCCTGAAGGCATGGCGGATACTGGCCTTCAAATGCGGCTGGAACAAGCCCCGCGTCGAAAACAGGGCCACTTCAGGTTGCGTTCAGGCGGCATGCCGCGACCGCCGGTGCTTTGCCCCGGAGCCGGCGAACCGCCTCCGGGGCTTATAGTCATGTGGCCTAGACAGTCAGGCGGCCTGCAACCCTGGCAGCGACAGGTCGACTTCCTCGGGCAAGTCGCCGGCCATGGCCGCGGCAAACTTCGTCTGGTCGAGTTCTCCCTCCCAGCGTGCCACCACCACTGTCGCCACCGCATTGCCGATGAAGTTGGTCAGCGCCCGGCACTCCGACATAAAGCGGTCGACGCCGAGGATCAGCGCCATGCCGGCGACCGGCACGGTGGGGACGACCGAAAGCGTTGCCGCCAGCGTGATGAAGCCGGCGCCGGTGATGCCGGCGGCACCCTTGGAGCTCAGCATGGCGACGGCGAGCAGCAGGATCTGGTCGCCGTAGGTGAGTGGCGTGTCGGTCGCCTGCGCGATGAACAGCGCCGCCAGCGTCATGTAGATGTTGGTGCCGTCCAGATTGAAGGAATAGCCGGTCGGGATGACCAGGCCGACCACCGAGCGGTTGCAGCCGGCGCGCTCCATCTTGGCCATGAGGCCCGGCAATGCCGCTTCCGAGGACGAGGTGCCGAGCACCAGCAGCAGCTCTTCTTTGATGTAGCGGATCAGCGCCAGGATCGAGAAGCCATTGTAGCGGGCAACCGCGCCGAGCACCACCAGCACGAACAGCAGCGCGGTCAGGTAGAATGTGCCGATCAGCATGGCGAGGTTGGCGATCGAGCCGATGCCGTATTTGCCGATTGTGAAGGCAATGGCGCCGAAGGCGCCGATCGGTGCGGCCTTCATCAGGATGGCGACGAGGCGGAAGATCGGCGTGGTCAGTGCCTGCAGGAAATCGACGACCGGACGGCCGCGATCGCCGACCAGTGCCAGGGCGACACCGAACAGCACCGAGAAGAACAACACCTGCAGGATGTCGCCCTGCGCGAAGGCGCCGGTGATGGTGTCGGGGATGATGTTCATCAGGAAGCCGACGATGGTTGTGTCGTGCGCCTTCTCGGCATAGGCCGTCACCTTGGTGGTATCGAGCGTGGCCGGATTGATGTGCATGCCGGCGCCGGGCTGGACGACATTGGAGACGACCAGGCCGACGACAAGCGCCAGCGTCGAGAACACCAGGAAATAGATCATCGCCTTGCCGGCGACGCGGCCGACCTTCTGCAGGTCGGAAACACCGGCGATGCCGGTCGCCACCGTCAGGAAGATCACCGGCGCGATCACCATCTTCACCAGCTTGATGAAGGCATCGCCGAACGGCTTCATCGCCTCGCCGGTTTCCGGATAGAAGTGGCCGAGCAGCACACCGGCGGCGATCGCCGCCAGCACCTGCACATAAAGATGCCGGTATAAGGGAAGTTTGCCGCGCGGCTCGGCGGCAGCGATTGCTGTCTGCATGACGTCCTCCATGGCGCCCCGATCGAAAGCTCGACTCCCCGGGGCAGTTGTTTTGACCAGCAGCCTCGCGACTGCTGAATTCGTGTTTGCAACAGCCGTGCCAGATACACAGAAGGGCCTTTCATCATTGATTTTGTTGAGCATTCACAAATGTCCGCACTGCTGGACACACAGACAAGTGCGAATCTCCGCATAGGTCGAATTGTGTTTTGTGCGAGTTCATGCACAAATGGGCGATGCTGCAACGCCCCGCCGGTGCCTTGTCTTCGACGCCCGAGCAACTCGCCAGGCGGGCGCGCCGAGCCTGGCTGCTGTTTGCGGCCGTCGCCCTGCTGATCGTCACGGCAGCGCTCTACGGTGCCGGCCTCTACGGCCGCACCGCCGAGGTCGGGACCCTGGCGGCGCAGGGGCGTACCGACGCCAATCTGAAGGTCGCGCTGCTGCGCGCCGTGCTCGAAAGCCCGCGCGCCCTGCCGCTGCTTCTGTCCGCGGACCAGCAAGTGCGTGACGCGCTGTCGCAGAAAAATGCCGCGGCAATCGATGTTCTGAACCGCAAGCTCGAGGGGCTGGTCTCCGGCACCAAGGCGTCGGTGCTCTATGTCGTCGGCACCGACGGACTGGCGATCGCCTCCAGCAACTGGCGCGAGCCGATCAGCTTCGTCGGCAATGACTACCGTTTTCGCGATTATTTCTCCGGCGCAATGCAGGCCGGAACCGCCGAGTACTTTGCGCTCGGCAATGTCAGCAAGCGTCCCGGCCTCTACATTTCGCGACGCGTCGGCGATGCCGCCGCACCGCTCGGCGTCGTCGTCGTCAAGATGGAGTTCGACCAGCTCGAAGCCGACTGGCGCGAGGCCAACCGCCCGGCCTATGTCAGCGACGAGAACGGCGTCGTGCTGATCACCAGCGTGCCGTCCTGGCGCTTCATGACAACCGCGCCGCTGGCCGGACCTGAGCAAGCCGCGATCCGCGACAGCCAACAGTTCGGCGACGCGCCGCTGGTTCCGCTGCCGATCATGCACCGGCAGGCGCTCAGCCCGGATGTGTCGATCGTCCACGCGGTGACGCCCGGCGGCAGTGAGGCGGAGTATCTCAGCCTTTCCACGCCGGTCCCTTCGACCCCATGGCAGCTCGACTATCTGATCCCGGCCGAAGCGCCGATCGCCGCTGCCGTCCGCGAAATGCGGCTTCTGGCACTGGGTGCCGTCGTCCCGCTGCTCGGCCTGGCCGCGTATCTGTTGTGGCGGCGGCAGTCGGCGCAGATGCGGATTGCCGCCGAACAGGCGGCGCGCACCGAACTCGAACGCCGCGTCGTCGAACGCACCGAGGATCTGAGCCAAGCCCGCGACCGGCTGCAGGCCGAGATAGCAGGCCACCGCAGCACCGAAGCCAAGCTCCAAATCGTGCAGCAGGATCTGGTCCAGGCCAACCGCCTCGCCATCCTCGGCCAGGTCGCCGCCGGTGTCGCCCATGAGATCAACCAGCCGGTCGCCACCATCCGCGCCTATGCCGACAATGCCCGCACCTTCCTCGACCGCAAGCAGACCGGGCCGGCCGAGGAAAACCTCGGCGCCATTGCAGCACTTACCGAACGCATCGGCTCAATCACCGAGGAGTTGAAGGCATTTGCCCGCAAGGGCCGCACCGCCGCCGAGCCTGTTGAATTACGTGGTGTTGTCGAGGGCGCGGTCATGCTGTTGAGAAGCCGCTTTGCCGGTCGGCTCGACGCATTGGCCATCGACCTGCCGCCGCCGAGCCTCAAAGTCATGGGCAATCGGGTCCGGCTCGAACAGGTGCTGATCAACCTCTTCCAGA
The DNA here is from genome assembly GCF_040319995.1 of Mesorhizobium sp. M0815. Taxonomy (NCBI): domain Bacteria; kingdom Pseudomonadati; phylum Pseudomonadota; class Alphaproteobacteria; order Hyphomicrobiales; family Phyllobacteriaceae; genus Mesorhizobium; species Mesorhizobium sp. M0815. Next base: position 29,120 of record NZ_JAMYOU010000018.1, read on the forward strand.
ACGCGCTCGAAGCACTCGACGGCCGCGACGACGCTTATGTGCAGGTATCGGTCGAGGAGACCGCGGACGGCGTGACGGTCGGCGTGTCCGATAACGGACCTGGCATTCCGCCCGGGATTCTCAAGTCGCTGTTCACGCCGTTCAACACCTCCAAGGAAAAAGGCCTCGGCCTTGGCCTCGTCATCTCGAAGGACATCGTCGCCGATTATGGCGGCCGCATCGAGGTTTCAAGCAACGACGGCGGCACCCGCTTCTCCATCCATCTCATGAAAGCAGCGTAAGCCATCATGACGAACGACAATGCCGCGCCGGTCATCTTGATCGACGACGATCGCGATCTCCTCAAGGCCACCGCGCAGACGCTGGAGCTTGCCGGCTTCTCGATCTCGGCCTCTGCGGTGGCGGCCGAGGCGCTGGCCAGGCTCGACGCCGATTTTGCCGGCGTCGTGGTGTCCGATATCCGCATGCCGCAGATCGACGGCTTGCAGCTTTTCAACCGCATCCTGCGGCTGGATGCCGACATTCCCGTCATCCTCGTCACCGGGCATGGCGACATCGCCATGGCCGTCAAGGCGATCAAGGACGGCGCCTACGACTTCATCACCAAGCCTTTCGCCGCCGACCGGCTGGTGCAGAGCGTGCGTCGCGCAGCGGAAAAGCGCCGCCTGGTGATGGAGAACCGCGCCTTGCGCGAGGCGGCCGGAGAGGCGCAGGACGGCCTGCCGCTGATCGGCCAGACACCGGCGATGGACAGGCTGCGCCGCACACTGCGCCAGATCGCCGACACCGATGTCGACGTGCTGGTGACCGGCGAGACCGGCTCCGGCAAGGAGGTGGTGGCAAGCCTTCTGCATCGCTGGAGCCGCCGCGCCAAGGGCAATTTCGTCGCGCTGAATTGCGGTACGCTGCCGGAGACCGTCATCGAGAGCGAGTTGTTCGGCCATGAGGCCGGCGCCTTCACCGGCGCGCAGAAGAAACGGATCGGCCGCATCGAGCATGCCAGCGGCGGCACGCTGTTCCTCGACGAGATCGAAAGCATGCCGGTCTCGACACAGGTGCAGATGCTGCGCGTCTTGGAGATGCGCGAGGTCACTCCGCTCGGCACCAACGAGGTGCGGCCGGTGGATCTGCGCGTCGTCGCCGCCGCCAAGGTCGATCTCGGCGATCCGCGCCAGCGCGGCGCCTTCCGCGAGGATCTCTACTATCGGCTCAACGTGGTGACGATCTCCATTCCGCCGCTGCGCGAGCGCCGCGACGACGTCGCCCTGCTGTTCTTCTATTTCGCCGAGCGCGCCGCCGCCCGCTTCCATCGTCCGGTGCCGGCAGTGCCGGCGACGGTACATCGCCATCTGAGCGACCATGACTGGCCGGGCAATGTGCGCGAACTGGCGCATTTCGCCGAGCGGTTCGTGCTTGGATTGGAGGAAGGCGCCGAAGCACAACCCCCTGCCCCAACTGAATCGAACGCCGCCATGAAGCTGCCGGAGCGGCTGGAGCGCTACGAGGCCGACATCATCCGCGAGGCGCTTGGCCGCAACGAGGGCGATGTCAGGCGCACGATCGAAGCGCTGGGGATTCCGCGCAAGACCTTCTACGACAAGCTCCAGCGCCACGGCATCGTGCGCAGCGATTTTTCCAGGTAATCGCCGCCGGGCCGAGAGGCTCGGTTACTTGGCGTCGTGGAAGATGATACCGACAGTGTGGCGCATGCCGGAGCGTAGCCGGCTGACGCCGTGCCTGAGGTTGACGCGGTAATTGCCCTTGCTGCCCTGGACCGGACGATTGTGGACCGCGAAGGCGACTGCATCGCCCTGGCGCAGCGGCACCACCTCGGCGCGGCTCTGCATGCGCGGACGCTGCTCGGTCAGCACGAATTCGCCGCCGGTGAAATCCTTGCCGGGCTCGGACAACAGGATCGCCACCTGCAGCGGGAAGGCAAGATCGCCGTAGAGATCCTGGTGCAGGCAGTTGAAGTCGCCGGGGACATATTGCAGCAGGAGCGGCGTCGGCCGCGTCTGGCCCTGCTCGTGGCATTGCTCGAGGAACGCGGCGTGTTCGTCGGGATAGCGCTGCGCGACACCCATGCGCTCGTTCCAGTCGTTGGCGACCGCAGCCAGGCGCGGATAGAGCGCGGTGCGCAAGCCGCCGATCAGATCGGGCAAGGGATAGCGGAAATAGCCGTACTCGCCCTTGCCGAAACCATGCCGCGCCATGTGGACATGGCTGCGGAAATGGCTCTCGTCCGGATAAAGTCCGGCAATCTGCCGGCACTCCTGCGGCGTCAGCAGCTCTTCCATCACCGCGCAGCCATAGCCGCTCAGCTCATCGGCCAGCTTCCGCCAGTCATATCCGGCAACGCGCACCTCCGCCGATTTCACCGCCGCTTTCGCGCCTATCGAATGGATGGTCATGGCTTCGCCTCCTGTGGCTTCTCTGTCATTGAGATGGGTGAAACGGCGCGCGCGGACCACCCGTTTCTTGCCGGGTGAACTCGTTAGCGATTGTCTCGGGGATTTCGTTGAATACAATGCAGCGGGGCTTGCCGCGATGGGGGGGGCGAATTGAGCGGACGGGTTCGACAAAGGGACGGGGCAGTCCGGCAATTCCTCGTTTGCCTCGTCGCGATGCTGGTCTCGGCGCTCCCGGCCTTGTCCGCCAGCAGCGACTGCGTCAGCGACGACAAGGTCGAGGCCAGCACGCGGATCGCCGCCTGCACGCGCATGATCGAGGATGCGACAGAGCCCCTCGAAAACCGCGGTATTGCCTATTTCAAGCGCGGCAATGCCCTGACGGAACGAGGCGACTATGACCGCGCGATCGCCGACTACAGCGCGTTCATCGGCATCGCACCGACCGTCGCCAGCGGCTACTACAACCGGGGCATCAGCTGGGTCTTCAAGGGCGACTACGACAAGGGCATCGCCGATCTGGACAAGGCGATCAGCCTGGACCCGAAATATGGCGATGCCTACTACAACCGCGGCGTCGCCTGGACCTTCAAGGGCGAGGACGACCGGGCTTTGGCCGACTATGACAGGGCAATCAGCCTCGATCCCGAAGACGGCAGAAATTACCACAATCGTGGGCTGATCTGGTCACGCAAAGGCGACGACGACCGCGCGATAGCCGACTTCGACCGGGCCATCAGGCTCAACCCGAACGACGTCGGTTCCCTGAATGGCCGAGCCGATGCGTTGACCGGCAGGGGCGAAGAGGAGCGCGCGCTGGCCGACTATGACAAGGTGATCAGCCTCGATCCGAAAAACGCACATGCCTACTACCGGCGCGGCAACGCCCGGCTGACGGGCGGCGATTTTGACGGTGCTATCGCCGACTACAACCAAGTGATCAGCCTCGATCCGAACGATGAGAGCATCTGGTACAACAGAGGGGTGGCCTGGTCAGGCAAGAGCGACAATGACCGCGCCATCGCCGACTACGACAAGGCGATCAGCCTCGATCCGAAAGACCCCAAAGCGTACTTCAATCGAGGTATCGCCTGGGCTAGCAAGGGAGACAATGATCGCGCCATCGCCGACTACGACCAGGTGATCAAGCTCGACCCGAAACAAGCCCTCGCGTATAATAATCGGGGCTTGGCCTGGGTGGCAAAGGAGAACGATGTTCGCGCCTTCGCGGACTACAGCCACGCAATCGATATCGACCCAACACTTGCCATCGCCTACAGCAACCGAGGCTTTCTCTGGAACAAGCGAGGTGAGTACGATCGGGCCATCGACGAATACGACCGGGCGATTGGTCTCGATCCGAAAAATGCAAGAATTTACCACAACCGCGGCATTGCCTGGATGGGAAAGGCCGGCGACGGTCGAGCCATTGCTGACTTCGACCAAGCGATCCTGCTCGATCCGAATTATCCGTACAGCTACTCAAACAGGGGTGTTCTCTATTTCTATTCTGGCTCGCTGGCCAAGGCGCAGGCTGACTTTGAAAAGGCGGCCGCGCTCAGGCCCGACTACGCCTATTTTGCCATCTGGCTGGATATTGTTGAACGACGCAACGGTGCGGCGGGCCATTTGCGGAAGGCAGCTTCCAAGCTCGACATGACGAAGTGGCCGGCGCCTGTGGTTCGAATGCTGCTTGGCGAAAAGACGCCCACCGCGACATTGAACGACGCCGATGACTCGGATCCAACCAAGAAACACGGCAAGTTTTGCGAGATCGGTTTCTACAACGCAGAACTCAGCCGGCTCAAAGGGCAACGCGATCACGCCCTATGGCTTTACAGGCATACCGTCAGCCATTGTCCAAAGAGTTTTATCGAATACCGTGCCGCCAACGCTGCATTACGCGAGTTGGGTGTTTCGCCGTAACTCTGCCCGACGGATGTTCGTTTGCTAAGAAGACTAAGCCGAACAACACGATATAGGTGCATTCTGCCAGACTGATTCAGGCTGTGCCACGTCCATATGTCAGGAGCCTTCGCCAGCGCGATTCCGGTTTTCACTGGCCCGCGCTAGACTGGCAGCAACCGCAACCGGACTGCCCATAGCATGATTGTCCAGACCTGCATCAATGGCGCGCGCAGCGCCGATTTCCACCCCAACCTGCCGCTCGACGCGGAGGCCCTGGCGCGCGACGGCGCCGCCTGCGTCGCCACCGGCGCGGCTGAGCTGCATGTCCATGCGCGCGGGCTGGACGGCCGCGAAAGCCTGGCTCCGGCGGCGATGGACCAGACTGTGCTAGCGCTTCGTCGCGCCTGCCCTGGAACGCTGATCGGCGTGTCGACCGGCGCCTGGATCGAGAATGACGACGAGCGGACGCTGGCCGCGATCGCCGCTTGGAGCGAGCTGCCCGACTATGCCTCGGTCAATCTGAGCGAAGACGCCGCGCCCGCCGTCATGGAGAGTCTGCGCCAGCGCGGCATCGGCATCGAGGCGGGGCTTGCCTCCGTCGCCGACGCCGAACGCCTGGTGAGCCTCGACCATGGCAAACGGGTGCTGCGCATCCTGCTCGAAATCTCCGAGCAGCCCTTGGACGCGGCGCTGGAGGTCAGTGACGATATCGCCGCCGTGCTCGACGGCGCCGGGATGCGCCGCGCGATCCTGCTGCACGGTGCCGACGCCACGGTCTGGCCTTTCGTGCACCGGGCGGCGGAACGCCGTTGGTCGACGCGCGTCGGGCTGGAAGACGGCAAGGAGCTTCCTGATGGAACAGTAGCACCCGGTAACGCCGCGCTGACAGCGGCAGCCGTCGCTATCTTCGAGACCAGCCGTTAGCGCGGGGAAACAGCCAATCTCCTCTTCACTGGGGAGATGCCAGGTTTTGACAGAGAGGCAGGCCAAAGTCGGGCGGGTCTAAAGTATAGCCGCGTGCTGGTGTCAGTAAAACTTATCTAAAACTTTACGCATTAATTAAACTAGCAATTAATCAGCACATCAACGACCCCGTGTGTTAATGCTCCCCGCACAGGGGACCATTTTTCGATGAACATCATTCCAGAGAATGATCACGCTGCGCCGCGCCGGGTTCAACAGTATACATCGGTACAGATCCTGCGGGGGCTAGCAGCCCTCATGGTTGTTATCTATCATCTTCCGGCCGCACTGGGCATGCTCGATCTGGGTATTCCCATCCTAAACAGTGGTGTCGATCTGTTTTTCGTCATCAGCGGTTTTGTCATGGTTCTCTCGACGGAGAACAGACGTCGCGACCATCGTGCTTTTTTGATGCAGCGCTTCACGCGCGTCGTTCCGTTCTATTGGGTTATGACCTTCGTCATGGTCGCCGCACTTTGGTTGTTTGCCGGTCGTGCAGTGTCTCTTGAGCAGCTCACCAATAGCCTGCTTTTCATTCCCTATCTCGACACTGTTACAGGTTATGTCCAACCAGTGCTTGGCGTGGGTTGGACGCTCAATCTGGAAATCCTGTTTTACATTCTGTTCGCGGCAACTATGGGTCTTGGCACCTTGACGCAAATGGCCATGGTCGGCGTTGTCTTTGCAATCGCCGTAGCGGCGCGCATCATCTTCAAACCCGCCGCCGATACTGTGCTGTTTTTCTATACCACGCCAATCCTGTTTGAGTTCCTTGCCGGCATGGCTCTCGGCCACCTGGTCGGCAGGCTGGCGCGTTCGCCTGCCGTCCTGGGTGTCTCGGCACTCGTGTTCGCCATCGTGTCCATGCTGGTGATGGGCCTTGGCTTCAACTTGCCGCGAACCCTTGCTCAGGGAATCCCGGCGTTGATCCTTGTCGCGGCTTGCATAAGCCTGGAAAGCTACTTCCGGCTTCTTGCTCCTCGCGTGCTGGCAAGGTTGGGTGATGCTTCCTACTCTCTCTATCTGACACATCCTATCGTGCTGCTTGCGACCGCTCCTGTCGTTGCAAGCGCCAATGTATCACCATGGCTCGCAGGCATGGTTATTGTCACCGCCTGCATTGCCGTCTCCCTGGCCAGCTATAGTTTTATTGAGAAGCCGCTTTTGGCGATATCTCGGATGAGCCTCTCCGCCTATCAGGTGAAGGCACAATAAGTTGCGGTTGCGCCTCGCAACGATTTTGCGACAACGACATGCATAAAACAAGAAACTTAAAGCGCGTCGCAGGATCCGTTCAATGCGACGCGCTCTAGGTACAAAAATAGCCGCCCGGTTGGACCCGAAGCAGCTTGTTATGCACTTCGACAATGTGTCAGTGGCTACTTTGCAATCATGTAGGCATCGTCAGTGTAGAGTTTGCCAACTCCACCATAGTGGCCCACGCCAAACACGAATGACTGAGGTGTACCTGATCCGTCGGAATCCCGCCCGACCGGCCAGGTTGCGTTCGACGACGATTGCCAAAACACCCCGTCCAGATACCAATCGATGCCTACCCCTTCATAGAGATCCGCGCGCAGCTGAAACCAGCGCCCCTTCGGGGCGGGAACATCGTTAGCCGGATTGTGGACTCCGGCCGCCGCATTCTCCACATGCAGCATCACCACATCGTCAGTCGGATTGTCGGTCAGGTTGACCCACCATGTTGGGTCCTGCTTGAAAGGCGATTGCTCGGTCACCTTGAACTGGAAGATATTCGTCCAGCCGTTTCCCGCGTATTGGTAATCGGAGGAAATGAAAAACCACGCGACATAAGTTCCATCGATCCCTGACGGCGACACCGCCTGGAGCGGACGTCCGAAAGCGTCGTTCTTGGCCAGGCCGCCTGCAAAGAGCCACTCCTTGTAGACTTTGGAGTGGGGCTTCCCGGCATTGATGGCAGCCAGCGTCGTTTCGAACTTTCCGAAGCTGTTGCCGCCGTGCGAGGATACATTCCCTGCGCCGGTCGAGACCAGGCCGCTGATAATTGCGTTCAGGCTGGGATCGGCTTCCGCCGGATTCTCCGCCTGGACGAAAGACCAGTCGGTATAGCACGAGGCTCCGGTGCAAGGCCCCTCCTCCCAGTCCGCTCGCCAGTAGGGCGCATTCTTGGCATATGCGGCGCCAGCTGGCGCCATGGCGGCGGTAATGGTGCAGATTGCCGTCAGCACCAACAGATGAGAAATCTTCTTCATGTCGATCTACCGTTCCTTTCTAAGCTATGGATTCCAGGCACCTCTTGCGCCACTTGCTTCTTTCACCCTCGAACACAGCGCGTCCCGAACGGCGCTGTACCGCCAACTCAAGCCGGCGGCGCTGAACCTTCAAAGGGTATCCGGAAAACAAAAAACCCGCCTCGGGAGGGCGGGTCGGCGGCGCGATTAGCACCATACCCAAATTAGTAGCATAGCTGCCGGCACAAAGCAAGAACAAAATGTGGCATCTGCGACGAAACTGCCGACAGGCACAGGGGCACCGCGGATGACGTGGCTCTTGCCGTTGTTAAAAATCTCTCATAAGGTATTTTCATATCAGAAAGAAAATCCGACCGTTTATTTCCTTTTATGAAAGCCTGAGCGTTTGCGGGAACATCTCGATCAGACCGACCGGCGACTGGTCAAGCTGCTGTCGCAGGATGCGCAGCTTGGCGTCAACCGCCTCGCGGAGAAGATGGCGATCTCGGTGCCGACGGTGCGCATGCGGCTGCGCAACCTGCTCGACCGCAACCTGCTCAAGATCGTCGGACTGCTTAACCTGACCGAACGCCCCGAGCTGATCTCGGCCATCGTCGGCATCAACGCGCAAGGGCGCGGCCGGGCGCGTGAACTGGCGCAGCGCATCTCCGAACTGCCTTTCGTGAACTCGGCCGCCGTCGTCACCGGACGCTTCGACATCATCGTCGACGTAACGGTGGCCGGCGATGTCGCCGATCTCTACCGCGTCACCAGCGAGCTGATCCCCGGCGCCGGTGAGCCGGGCGAAGTCGTGCGCAGCGAGACCTTCGTCGTCATGGCGTCCTGCAACAAATGGGTCAGCCTGCCTGAAGGCTGCTGGTCGGACGAGACGCGAAAGGAAATGGCATGAAGATCGCGGTTCTCGGCGGCCTCGGCCTGCAAGGCCGGGCGGCGATCGCCGATCTCGTTGCCAGCGACGGCGTCGAGCAAGTGGTCTGCCTCGACACCGCAACCGACGGCGCGGCGCGGCTTGGCGGCCTGACCGACCTTGCCCGGGTGCGTTTTGTCGTGCCGGAGGGCGCGATCGGTCCGGTGCTGGCCGATGTGATGAAGGACGTCGACGCGGTCATCGACCTGTTGCCGCAGCCGCTGATGCGCGAGGCGGTGCAGGCGGCGATCGCGACGCGCACGCCGCTGGTCACCACCAATTACGGCAAGGCCATCGCCGATCTCGCTCCCGAGGCCGAAAAGGCCGGCGTCTCGATCGTCACCGAATGCGGGCTCGACCCCGGCATCGACCTTGTGCTCTACGCGCGCGCCGCAAGCCAGTTCGACACCATCACCGCGATCGATTCCTATTGCGGCGGCATTCCCGAACCGAAGGCGGTGGTCGAGCCGCTCCGCTACAAGGTGAGCTGGAATTTCGACATGGTTCTGGTCAGCCAGAACCGCGACAGCGTGCTGGTCGAGGACGGCAACCGGGTCGATGTGCCGGCCGCCCGCCAGCACGACAATCGTTTCATCCACGATATCGAGATCGCCGGGCTGGGCAGGCTCGAGGCCTTCCCCAATGGTGACGCGCCGCATTATGCCGGCATGCTCGCCGCCGCCAAGGGGCTGCAGCGCTCCGGCCGCTATTCGCTGCGCTGGCCCGGCTGGTCGGCGTTCTGGGCGCCGCTGAAGCAGCTTGGCCTCCTGTCCGAGGACAAGGTACCCGGCACCGGCGTCAGCCCACGCGAATTCCTCGGCCGGCTGCTCGGTCCGCAACTGCAATATGGCGCCGACGAAAAGGACCTTTGCGTGATGCGCAACGTCTTTGTCGGCAGCGAAGGCGGCCGCCGCAAGACGGTGACCTCGGAGCTGGTCATCGAACGCGACCTCGCCTCCGGCCTGTTCGGCATGAGCCTTGGCGTCGGCTATCCCGCCAGTATCGTGGCGCAGATGCTGGCACGGCGCGAGATCGCCACGCCCGGCCTGCTCAACCCGCTGCTGCATGTGCCCGATGGCCGCTTCCTCGACGAGCTGGCCAGGCGCGGCATCAAGGTCGCCGAAACGGTGAGCTGGGATTGAAGATTTTCGAACGGTGGTTGCCGCCGGCAACGGCGCCGCCGCTCAAAAGGCGCCCCGATGGGGTGAAACAACAAGTGGAACAACAAACGACAACAAGGAGGAATGCCCAAATGAAGATTGCCAAGCTTTTCATCGCCGGACTTGCGCTCGCCGGCCTCACCGCTGCCGCCAGTGCCGGAACGCTCGACGAGATTACCAAGCGCGGTGAGTTGCGCGTCGCCGTGCAGACGCAGGGACCGCCCTTCTCGCTGGTCGGCGCCGCCGGCGAACGCACCGGCAGTTCGGTCGAACTCGCCGAACTGATGGCCAAGGAAATGGGCGTCAAGATCACCTTCCTCGACTTCGACTGGGACGGCCTGATCCCGGCGCTGCTGTCGGGCAAGGCCGATCTTCTGGTTGCCGACATGACGCCGACACTGGCGCGTGGCATGAAGGTCGCCTTCACCAAGCCTTACATGTACACGGGCAGCACCGTCTTCACCAAGGCTGGGACCGCCTTCAAGTCCACCGAGGACTGCAAGGCCAAGGGCACCAAGATCGCGGTGCTGCTCGGCGCCACCGGCGAGAAGGAAGCCAAGGCCGCCTTCCCCGATGCCGACATCAAGAGCTACAAGGGCGGCGGCCCGCTGCTGCTCGACGCCGTCAACAACGGCCAGGCCGATTGCGGCGTCAACGACGTCTCGGCGGTCAAGGGCCAGTCAACCGCTTATCCGGCCGGCAGCTTCATCATCATGCCGGACATGCTGTCGAAGGAGCCACTGGCCTTCGCCACGCGCTATGACGAGCAGGACCTGCTGACCTGGATGAACCTGTTCCTCGACCAGGTCAGCCTCGACGGCCGCCTGCAGAAGAACCTCGATTACTGGGTCAATTCCGACGCCTGGAAGAAGGATCACTGAGTAGAGGGAATAGGGAGTAGGGAGTAGGGAGTAGGGAACGCTACTCGCTACTCGCTACTCGCTACTCGCTACTCGCCATTCACCAGTCACCAGTCACCGCCTCACCATGCTCGAAAACTTCAGCTTCCGCACCATCGTCGAATATCTGCCCCTGTTCGGGCAGGGCCTCGTCACGACCGTGTGGCTGTCTGTCCTCTCCTTTGCCGGCGCGCTCGCCGTCGGCATCGTACTCGCCGCGATGAACCTGCAGCGCGGCCGGCTGTTCCGCGTCCCGGCCAAGGCCTATATCGATGCAGTGCGCGCCACGCCGCTGCTGGCGCAGCTTTATTTCCTCTATTTCGGCCTGCCGCGGCTCGGCTTCGTCCTGCCCGAGCTCGTCGTCGGCATCCTGGCCCTGTCGCTGAACAGCGGCGCCTATGTCGCCGAGATCATCCGCGCCGGCATCCTGTCGATCCCGCGCGGCCAGGTGGAGGCCGGCGTCGCTTCGGGCATGACCTATGTCCAGCGCATGCGCCTCGTCATCCTGCCGCAGGCGTTTAAGGTGACGATCCCGCCGCTGCTCGGCCAGGCGATCGTGCTGGTCAAGGATTCCGCGCTGTTGTCGCTGATCTCGGTCGCCGAACTGACGCGCGCCGGACAATTGCTCGCTTCCGACCGCTTCATGCCGGCCGAAGGTTTTATCACCATCGCCGCCTTCTACCTGCTGCTCTATTACGGGCTGAAGGGACTGGCGGCACTCTCCGGGCGCTGGCTCGGCCTGGCGGGGGCACGGACATGATCTGGCAGCAACTGCAAAGCATCGCCGGCAGCTATCCCCTCGCCTTGCGCGGCCTCGGCATGACCGTGGTGCTGTCGTTGATCAGCCTGGTGCTGGGCACCTTGCTCGGCTTCGGCCTCGGCATCCTGCGCACAGGCGGCAACCGGCTGATCGGCAGCGCGATCGGCGGCTGGGTCGACCTGATCCGCGGCACTCCGTTCCTGGTGCAGATTTTCCTGATCTTCTTCATCCTGCCGGAACTCGGCATCGAGCTCGACGCCTTCACCGCCGGCATCATCGCGCTGACCAATCTGGCCGCCTGCTTCATCTGCGAGATCGTCGTCGCCGGCATCCGCTCGGTGCCGACCGGCCAGGTCGAGGCGGCGCTGGCGTCCGGCCTGTCGCGCTGGCAGCGCATGCGCCAGGTGGTGCTGCCGCAAGCGATGCGCATCGTGCTGCCGCCGCTGGTCGGGCAATATGTGCTGCTGATCAAGGATTCCTCGGTCGTTTCGGCCATCGGGCTCACCGATCTCACCCGCGTCGGCTGGCTGGTGGTGCAGCGTGTGCCGAACGGCCTGCTCGTCTTCTTCCTCGTCGGCGTCGGTTATTTCATCGTCTGCTACCCCCTGATCATGCTGGCCCGACGGCTGGAACAGCGCATGGGCGCAGCCCATGGCGAGGTGCAGCTATGACGAACCTCAGCAGCAAGAATGGTGCCGGCATGATCGAATTTCGCGGCGTCAACAAATGGTTCGGCCAGCTCAACGTGCTCAGGGATATTACGCTGAGCGTCGAGCCGCGCGAAGTGGTCGTCGTCTGCGGCCCGAGCGGCTCGGGCAAGAGCACCCTGATCCGCTGCATCAACGGGCTGGAGACGATCCGCGACGGCGACCTGACGGTCGACGGCCAGCGCCTCGGCGACCCCGCCACCAACATGACGCGACTGCGTACCGAGATCGGCTTCGTCTTCCAGTCGTTCAACCTCTATCCGCACAAGACGGCGCTCGAGAACGTCACCCTGGCGCCGATCCATGTCCGCAAGATCCCGCGGACTGAGGCCGAGAAGGCCGGGCGCGAGCTGCTCGCCAAGGTCGGCCTCGCCGACAAGGTCGATGCCTATCCGGCGCAGCTCTCAGGCGGCCAGCAGCAGCGCGTGGCGATCGCGCGCTGCCTCGGCATGCGCCCCAAGATCATGCTGTTCGACGAGCCGACCTCGGCGCTCGACCCCGAGATGATCTCGGAAGTCCTCGACGTCATGGTTGCGGTGGCCGAGGAAGGCATGACCATGATGGTGGTGACGCACGAGATGGGCTTTGCCCGCAAGGTCGCCCAGCGCGTCGTGTTCATGGACGCAGGCGCCATCGTCGAGAGCGGCACGCCGGACAAGTTCTTCTCCAACCCGAAGACCGACCGCAGCCGCGCCTTTCTGAGCAAGATCCTGCGGCATTAGAGTTCAAACTCAACTCAGCTGGCTGTCGTCGATGGCCGAGATGGATGGAAAGCGGCCCTTCGCTGGACATTCCCTAATACGACAGATGCGCGCCGGGCTTCCTCTTAGGGCGGCCATTGCCGCACTTCCACCAGCCGCTTCCCTTATGCGGGCATCAAATCGATGACCCGCATGATCGCGACCGCACTGCTCGTGTTCTGGGTGCCTTCTGTCGTAGCGCCATTAGCGCAGGCCCAAACATCGCCCTTCTTGACTGTGAACTTTTGTTTGTTGTGAACGACCGAAAGTTCTCCCTCAGTCATGTGGCAGAGCATGTCGTTCTTCATCATGTTGTCAGCCGTCTTCGCTCCGGGCTGAATGACAACATCGCGCAGCTTCACCGTTGCATAGGCTGGTATGACCGACTTGCGCTCACCAAGCGCTACAACTCTGACGCCGGGTGAGACCTCCTTGCCCTCATCGGGGCCGTAAGTCTGGGCGGATGCTGGTGTCCCCCAAGCGATCAGAGGCGTTGCGGCCAGTGTAAGACCGAGTGCAAGTGTGGATCTACGATTGACGGCTTCCATTGTTTCCTCCCTGTTCAAAAGTTGGTCGGAAAGGCAGGCCAACAATCAACGATGGGCCGTTGCGGCGAAGAGTCAACTGACCTTCCGAGTTAGTTCAGTCTCGCTCGCGGCTAGCGAGATTTCACAAACCACCCGGGTCGCCGAGACGGAGAGGGGGAATTGCGCTGACCATGTCATTGCGTGCGACCTTGTCCCGACATTAAAGACATTTCATTCTTGCGAATGCCCTCGCTGCCAAAGACCCCTCTCCGGCCGCTTTGCGGCCACATCTCCCCCCGCTTGGCGGGGGCGAGGAAGCCAAACCTATTGCATATCGGCGTGGGTGCTCAATTCGGCCCTCTTCTCATCCGAGACGACGGCGAGGTCGAGGACCTTCTGCAATTCGGCAGCATGCCGGAACGACGGTTCGGCCTGGACGCCGTTGCGGACTGCATCGATGAAGCGCTGGTAGTTGGTGGGCACCGTTCCGGCGTCCAGAACTTGCCATTTAGCGTTCTCGACGTCTTCGCCGAGGAAGGCATGACCATGATGGTGGTGACGCACGGGATGGGCTTTGCCCCCAAGGTCGCCCAGCGCGTCGTGTTCATGGACGCCGGCGCCATCGTCGAGAGCGGCACCCCGGACGAGTTCTTCTCCAACCCGAAGACCGACCGCAGCCGCGCTTTCCTGAGCAAGATCCTGCGGCATTAGGAGGGCATTAGGACAAAGCGGACCTCAGACGATGCCGTGCTTTCCCAACAGCGCCTGCTCGTCGTCTGATATCCAGCCGAAAACCTTCGGCTCCGCGTCCAATTTCTGCACGAGGTAGTGGACGTCAAAATCTATCGCCACCTTCGATTGATCCCTGCGGGCATAGGTTGCCGTCCAGGCGACATGGGCCACGCAATGATGTTCGTCTATCGGCGAGAGCCTGAGGTTGCGTATCCGCATTTCCTTCGTACCTATCGCGCGATAGTGCGCATAGCCTTGCGCCATGACCTGCTTGAGTTGCCCATCGTTCTTTCCAGTCATGACCCCGGCGGGCGAAGCCGCTATGAAGTCCGAAGCATACAGCGATGCGACTTCATCCATGTCCATGTCGCCGCCGAGGGACTGGTTGAAAAAGCGCTCATATCTCTCGAATAGCTTCCTTACGCTGGTTTCCATCATTTCATCTCCAGGTGAGGCTATGTTGGGTGGGAGCAGGAAACGCTCCGCCGATCTCCGACATCCGCAATGGCCTCAGCCATGATGACTTCGTCCCGGGGGTGGAGCAAGGAGCGAAGCGACGCGGCGCAGACCCTGGGATGACGAATGCGTGGTGCGACCCGATTGTGCACGACTTCGATGCCACCCTTGTCGCCGCAGACGCAACAAGCGAAGCCCTGTTGCTCGGCCCTCGTGATGGCGAGCGCGCGGCTGTCGGAGGCGCGCTCGACCCATTTCAATTTGGGCGATCGGAGCTATAGCCGCGCCCCTAGTCAAGCACGACCACGGCCTCCACCTCGAAGAGCATCGGGTCGATTGCAAGCTTGGGAACGGGAATTAGAGTCTGCGCCGGCAGCGCCTCGCCGAACATCTCCTTGACGTTCTTGGTCAAGACCCCAAGCTTGGACATATCGTGATCGACCACAAAGACCGTGAGCTTGGCGACCTGATCCGGCCTGGCACCGAGCGCATCGAGGGCGGTGCGCAAATTTGCGTAGGCCTGCGCAACCTGGACAGCGAAGTCGGGCGACAAGGCTCCGTGTTGTCCTGGCCGCCCTGTCCGGAGATGTAGGCCAGCCGGGCTCCGCGGGGCGTGATCACCGCCGTGCTGTAGCCATTCGGCGATGGGTCATAGAGGTTTTGTGGATTGACGATGGTCAGCTTGAGATCATTCGCTGTGGCAGTGGAAACGCCCATGGTCATCACGATTAACCCTCCCATAAGCAGGCGCTTGGCGCGTGGCATGATTTTCTCTTGGCTCTGCCGACTGCGAGCAACACACCCTCGCGGCCGGCATGATTGATATCGGCGATCGACTCGTACGCCGCACGAGCCAGTCGCATGGTACGTCGTACGAGTCAATCGTTCAGGATCGACATTCGTCGCGTTGCCGGTCAAAATCGACGGCCCGAACAGCGAGGAAGACGGATGGCAGCCAAACGTAGCGGCGCCCGGAGCACGCGGTCTCAGCGGACAAGCGGGTCGCTCCAGCCCGTGCAGAAGCCGCGCAGTGAACCGCCTCTCTCGCGGGAACGTATCGTGGCGACCGCGGTAGAACTGCTGGACGCTCAAGGGGTCGACGGATTGACGATGCGTCGGCTGGCCGATCGCCTCGGCTCGGGCGTGATGAGCCTATATTGGCACGTCGACAACAAAGAGGATGTCTTTGATCTGGCGCTCGATTCGGTGCTCGAATATGGCGGACCGCCGCAACTGGTTGAACCTCGAGACTGGCGCGGAGAAGTCGTCCATATGCTCGAAGACTGGCGCGCCAGCATGCTGCGCCATCCTTGGTCGGCATCGCTGTTGCCGCGCCGGGCGCTCGGCGCGAACATCCTCAGTCGCCTTGAACTGCTGAGCAAGACCTTGTCCAGGGCCGGTGTGGCGGACGCAGATTTGAACGTCGCGATATGGTCGCTGTGGAACTATGTGATGGGCGCCACCATCAGCCGGGCGAACTTCGACCTCTCGGACGACGGCAGAGCCGACACGCAGCAGCGCCTTACAGGGCTCAGCGAACGCTATCCGACGATCGAACGCTCTCGTCTGCTGTTGGATAACGATTGGGATGGTGCTTTCCGGAAAGGCCTCGGCTTCCTGCTCGATGGCCTCTCTCCAAGACAATGAACTCTGCTTTCAGAGCCGTGACTTCCTGCCGTGAATGGCGGAGATGCAAACTCGGTTTTGTTTTGACCCTGACCGCCCCGGCCCCGCGGCGAGGAACCCAGGCCTATTGCGCATCCGCGTGCGTGCTCAATTCAGCCCGCTTCTCATCCGAGACGACGGCGAGGTCGAGGACCTTCTGCAATTCGGCAGCATGCCGGAACGACGGTTCGGCCTGGACGCCGTTGCGCACTGCATCGACGAAGCGCTGGTAGTTGGTCTGCACCGTTCCGGCGTCCAGAACCTGCCATTTGGCGTTCTCGACATCTTCGCCGATGCAGGCTTTCAGCTCTGAGCCGGTCAGATTGTGCACGACTTCGATGCCGCCCTTGTCGCCGTAGATGCGCAGGCGGAGTTCGTTCAAATGGCCGGTTGCCCAGCGGCTGGCATGGACGACGCCGAAAGCGCCATTGCTGAAATCCAGCGACATGGTGAAACTGTCATTGGCGTCGAGCCCGTACTCGCCGATCCGGTTGCCGGGCGCCTTGTCGAAGGATCTCAGCCGGCAGAACACATGGTCGATGTCGAGCGCCGCGCCATAGCTGGCGAAATCGAGGATATGGATGCCGACGTCGCCCAGCACGCCATTGGAGCCGTGGCCGCGCGACAGCCGCCACAACCATTTCGGATCGGTGCGCCAGTCGCCCCAGAACTTGGACACCAGCCAGCTCTGCAGATAGGACGCCTCGACATGCCTGACCGTGCCGATCTCGCCGGCCAGCACCATGGCGCGCGCTCTCTGCAGCGGCGCGACGTTGCGATAGGTCAGGTTGACCATGTTGATGATGCCGGCCCGCTCGGCGGCATTGGCCATCTCACTGGCCTTCTCGAAATTTTCGGCCAGCGGTTTCTCGCACAGCACCGGCTTGCCTGCCGCGATCAGCATCATGGTGGTCGGATGGTGGATGCGATCCGGCGTCACGTTCGCCACCGCGTCGAACTTGCCCCATGCCAGCGCCTCGTCCAACGACGCGAACCGGTTGGGGATACCGTAGATGTCCGAAAACTTGTCGACACGCGTACGGTCGAGATCGACGGCGCCGATCAGTTCGACGCCCTCGATCTTGCCGAACTGCCTGGCGTGCTCCTCCGCCATCCAACCGGTGCCGAGTATCAAGAGGCGCATGATTCTTATCCTTAGGACAGGGCTTTATCTTCTTGTTCGACCATGGATTTGTGGTCTAGCGAAAGCCGGCTTCGCCGGCGGAATGAAGTTTTCCGCCGCGCTCGACGATCGGCTCGAGCGCTTTTTCCGCCGGCACGTTCGGCGCATCGAGGATGGCCGGATTGGAGCCGAGCGGGTTGTGCGCCCATTTCACCGCATTGCGCAGCACCTTGTGGACGTTGGCATCGTGATAGGTCGGATAGGTCTCGTGGCCGGGCCTGAAATAGAAGATGTTGCCGGCGCCGCGGCGATAGGTCAGCCCCGACCGGAACACTTCGCCGCCCTGGAACCACGAGATGAACACGGTCTCGAGCGGCTCCGGCACGGCGAACTGCTCGCCATACATCTCCTCGTTCTCGAGCTCGAAATACTCGCCGATCCCGGCTGCGATCGGGTGGTTGGGGCTGGTCACCCAAAGCCGCTCGCGCTCGCCCGCCTCGCGCCATTTCAGCGTACAGGGCGTGCCCATCAGCTTCTTGAAAATCTTCGAGAAATGGCCGGAATGGAGAACGATCAGCCCCATGCCCTCCCAGACACGGCGCGCCACGCGCTCGACCACTTCGTCGGCGACGGCGCCATGGTCCTTGTGCCCCCACCACAGCAAGACATCGGTCTCGGCCAGACGGTCGGCCGGCAGCCCATGCTCCGGCTGCTCCAGGGTTGCCCACGACACCGAAATCTCGGGGTCGAGCTTCAGCGCATTGGCAATCGTCGCGTGCATGCCCTCGGGATAGATGCCGGCGACCACCTCATTGGTTCGCTCATGGATATTCTCGCCCCAAACGACAGCGCGTATTGTCATGATGTCCTCTTGATTGTTTGAAGCTGGAGCCGCCCGACCGGTCAGTCATAATATCCCCGGCCGGGAATGAAAACCGTTTCGCGGCCGGCTGCTGACAATCTGTTGGAAATCGGGCGGGAAAGTCCACGCGGCAAAACCAGCGATGCCGGCGCTGTTCCCGCCGACATCTCACATGTTTGCGCTGCCTGCGAATAACCTAAGCGCCGCGGCCCTCTTGGGCGACGCGTGTCAGCGGCTTCGACAGCCGCGGCACCACGACAAGGCGCTTGATCTTGCCTTTCTTGTAGGCGGCGAGGAAGCGGGCATAGTCCTTGAAGACGACGCAGCCATTGGATTCGGCGCGGCCGCCGCGCAGCATGTAGGTGTGGGCGAGCAGGCCGTCGCGGCCATATTTGTTGCTGCCGCTGGCAGGGGTGAGACGCAGTGCCTCGACGCCGTGGAAGCGCGATTCCCGCAGCGTCAGATTGTAGGTGTCGGGCGGCGTCGGACCGACATTCTTCTTGTGAACGTAGCGCGGCTGGTCGACCATCGAACCGTATCCCGAATGTGCCTCCAGCCGCGAGCCGTCGGGCATATAGACGGTCTTGGCCGAGATGTCGTAGACGGCCACGCCGCTGCCCATGCCAGGCGTGGTGAACAGGTTCCTGAAGGCCCCGCCGAGTCCGCCGGAAGGCATGTCGGGCTTGGCATAGGCCAGCATGTCGCCGCCCTGCGTCTTCGACCGTTTGCCCGGCTTGCCCGACACGGCCGGCACTGCCGCTTGTGACGAATTGCGAGGCGACAGGCTGCCGGGTTGCGTCTCGACCGGCGGAGCATCGGCCGTCTGGACCTTGCTCGCCCTGGATGCCTGGGTCTTCGATGCCTGGGCCTTGGATGCCTGGGGCGGCTCCGTTTTTGCTGCCTGATCCTTTGGCGTCCGGTCTTTCGGCGCCCGGTCTTTCGAGGCTTGAGTCTGGGGCGCCGGCTGATCGATGACCGCCCGCGGACGCAGCGTCGGCAGCGGAATGCTGTCGGGCATGTCGTCCTGCGGCGGCAGCGAGGCCAACTGGACCTCAGGTTCTTGCGGCTCTTGTGAAGCCGCGGGCTCGCTTGCCATGACGGCTGCCGGGAGCACGTCGATCATCTGCTCCGGCAACGTATTCGCCAGCGCCAGCGCCAGGCGCGACGAGCGTTCGATCTCCGCCACCGCCGGCCCGAAGCGCACCGATGGCGGGCCGTTCGGGTCGGGTATGCGTACCGGCTCGGCGAACCGGGCATCGGCCGGCAGGCTGGCGAGCATGACGGGTGAGCCGGAGGAGGCACGGGCAAAGGCAGCGGCAAGCTTTTGCGGCGACAGCGCGGCTTTGGCCACCACGTCGTCGAAGCTGGATTGCCGCGATGCATCGGCGACAAGCGGCACGGTATTGCGCTTGAGACGCGCCGATTTTCCCTGGTGAACGAAGTTCGACGCCGACCGCAGGCAGTTGGCATCGCATCCGTGCTGCAGCAACTGGGCCGACAGCGCTGCGTTTGCCGCGGCCCATGTCGGGGCCTGCGCCTTTGCAAGGCTGCGGCGAGGATCGGCGAGCGCGATGGTGCGCGGCGCGAGCAGGCTTTGCGGGAGACCGTTGGAAGCGGCGGTGAGCGAGGTTCCCATCGAATAAAGGCCGGCCAAGGTCGCCACCGACCATAAAGCAATGGCTGCGCCGACGGCCGGAACCGCGACCCAGCGCAGGCCGGGCCTCATCGAAGTCAATCCAGTTGCAGGACTGTCACCCCGGGTTTTCGCACTTACAAACGCCATTCAACCACTCTCAATCGGCCGTTGCCGGCTAGCGGATTTCGCAGCCGTGACATTCACAGTTCGCCTGGTGCCCCCAGCACACTTCGCGTCTGTTGCCGATTGATTCAAAAGATGGACAAAGTTGGTTAACCAATCCCTCTACCGACCGCCGATTGGGCGACGGTCAAACCGAAAAACGCCCTCCAAAACCTGCATAGTTGGCAAAACTGCCCTCCAATGATGACTTTGCTGCCCGTTTTTGTCGGCCGAGTCAAGAAAGCGAAATGACTAGACCTTGCTGGGCGGAGTCGGCGACGGCTGCCAAAGTGAAGCCAGGCCGACCAGAATCGCGCCGCCGGCAGCCGCCGCCATCAAGCCCCGGCGATCGGTCGAACTGGCGATTATCGACCTGCCACTTGTCGACCTGCCACTCGGGCGAATGAACGATTAACGTCCGGGAATTCAGGATAGCGGCAAGACGTTTGCTGCTCAGCGCTGGAACGGAATATCCAGCACCTCAAGCAAATTCCAGGAAAAGTGTGAAACGGTTTTCCGCCCGGAAAACGATGAACCGTTCAGACCACAGCCATGATTATGTGAGCCTGGATTTTGGCAGCAACCCCGCCGCTGCCATGCCTGTCTGCAATCGCGGCTGCGGCGTAGTCGGTTGCAGCATCCAGTTTTCCCGCCTCCCTGGCCTCGATTTCGTTGCGAAGGAGAGTGCCCTGGCAATAAGCAACGGCCGGAAGGCGCGGCGAGGAGGCACGGCTTTGTTCGGCCCTCGTCTCGATCACCACACCGGAAAAACCTGCGTCCTCCAGTTCGCGGCGGATCAGTGCCGTATCGTGGTAGCCATGCGGCGTGCGGGCCAGAAAGCGCGGCGGATCGTTCGGAAAAATCCGCGCCAGAGCATTCGTCACATCGTCGGCAAATACATTCTCCTCGATGCGATCCCATACGCTGAATAGGAAATGTCCGCCAGGCTTCAGAACTCGCCGGGCTTCGCGGTAGGCAGATGAGCGGTTGGGAAAGAACATCGCACCGAACTGACAACAAACGAGATCGAAGGCCGCATTTTCAAACGGCAGCGCCAGAGCATCGGCCTGGCGCCATTCGATGCGATCGTCGGGAGCTTGCCGCGAAGCGGCGTAGTCGAGCATCGGCTGGTTGAGGTCGGTTACGACATAGCTTGCACCGGAGGACAGTTTTGGCGCCAATGCGCGGGTCACAACACCGGTGCCCGCGGCGGTTTCCAGAACGGCCCTGGGCGACAAGGACGCGGCCCGTCGTGCAAGATCTGCGGCGAACGGCTCGAAAATCAACGGCACCATATAGCGGTCGTAGTTTTCCGGAATCGAGCCAGCGAACACCTTGTCCGTTTCCAACATTGCTATCCCCCGCCGTCCGTTTTATGGCTCGTCAGCATAGCATGGAATTGTCTGTTTTTCGGTCGCATTCGACCGAGCGGCGGTTCGCTCATGGACCCTCCGAAACGGCGTTCTGCAGTTATCTGCAAATGTGCTAACATAGAGTGGCCATGCACATTGGTGCGCGGCCAACATAATGGGAGGACGCGATGAAAACCATAAATCGCAGGTCTGCAATTGCGCTCGGCGTGACGGCGGCCGCGGTAACGCCTTTGTTCACGCTGGCGGCAGCTGCAAAGGCCAAGAAATACGGCCCGAAGGAAGGCAGGGAAATAGCCCCCGGCGTCAGGGTAGTTGAGGTCGGCACCGGCAATTCCGATATCCCCGCCTACAAGAGCATCTCAATTGTCGATGTGGTCTTTCAGCCGGGAGCAGCCGCTCCCGCAATGGTAATGGACAACGACATGGTATGTACCATTGCCGCCGGTGAATTCACGATCAAGAAAGCCGACAAGCAATTCAAGCTCAAGGAAGGTGACATGTATACCTGCTCCAAGGGCAAGACCGAGGCGGCAGCCAACACCAGCAAGGTGGTCGGCATCCACCGCATCGCCGTCTTGATACCTGCCTAGCGCATGCCAACGAAAACCGGCCCGCGTCCTCGTCCGGGACGCGGGCCTTTTTGATGATGTTCGTGGCGGTTTCTCTCTCGGTCCGCTTTGCAAGTGTGCGTTTATATTAGAGATCACGCAAGTTTCTGGATCACTGCCGGCCGGTATGCGCCCTGCATTGGCGGATTAGCAATCCGGCAGCGCGCTGAGCGTTTGGCTTCACGAAACGGCTCGGTGCTCTTCCCGGGCAGCCTCCCAGACCTCGCGCGCCGCGTCTGCATTCAGTGCCGCAATTCCCAGCCCGACGATCAGATCCGGCCATGCCGAGCGCCATAGGAAGGCGGTCACCAGTCCGGCCAGTATGATCGCGATGTTGGCGACGGCGTCGTTGCGGGCCGAGAGGAATGCCGCCCTGGTAAGACTGCCGCTGTGGTGGCGGTAGCGCGCCAGCATGTAGGCGCATGACAGGTTGACCGCCAAGGCGCCCAACCCCGCCAGCGTCAGGGCCGTTGGCTGCGGCGGCACCGGCATGTTGAACTTTTCCCACGCGGTCCACAGCGTCGCCAGGCCCGGCACCAAAAGGATAAGTGCCAGCGCCATGCCGACCCGCGAGCGGGCACGCAGCGACCATCCCATGGCGAGCAGTATCAGGAGGTTGACCGAGGCATCTTCCAGGAAATCGACGCTGTCGGCGAACAGCGACACCGAGCCGATCGCCAGCGCCACGGCGAATTCAATGCCGAAATAACCGAGGTTCAGCAGCGCGACGACAAGCACCACCCGGCGAAGGCCGTCCGACGTAATGGCTTGCTGCATGGTCTGTCCCGATGTGATGGTGTTGATGTTATTGCTGGCCGCCCCGGCTCTCGATGGTCTCGATCTCGCAGGGGCTTGCAAAAACCGCTATTTGAGGCCAGCCTAGGCCGAACATGGCACGTCTGTCACCAAAACACCTCCTGACTATGCTGCTCGCGGTCCTCGTGATCGCCGGGTTCAGCCTGTCCGCCGCTCAGGCTGCCGTCATGTCGGCCAGGATGGCGATCGACAGCCGCATGACCATGGCCGCAGATGCCGGCACCACCGACGCCGACATGGCCAAGATGGCCGATGCCAAGGGCGGCGACTGCAGCGCTTGCCTCAAGAGCTCGGCCGACAACGACAAACCGATGCAATGTGCGCCGACCTGCGTCGCACCGGTTCTGGCGGTGCTGCCGGAAGCTCTCCCCGTGACGGGACTGCTGCGGGCAGAGCTGCCGCCGGCGCTTCCCGCCGCGTTCCTGCACGGGCGAAGTCTGTTGCCCGAGCCATTCCCTCCAAGACCCAGCGCTCTCGTCTGACGCCGTTTCTGCCGTTTCCGCGGCTGATTGGCGGCGTTTGATCGTCCGGCTGCGCACAATGCGCAGCGGGCGCGGCAGCAATCCAATCGACGTCGCGACGTTCGCCGTCGGTTACCGCAGGGGTCACAAGGGTGAATTCCGTTTCAAGTCCGTTCATAACGCGCCGCAAATTCCTGTTTGCGGCAGCGAGCATTGCCGCCTCCGTGCCGATCCGCCCTGCACTGGCGCTGGCTACCGGCGAACACCGGATCAGGGTGGCGCCAGGCCAGGCACGGCTCACCGGCCCCGATGGTCCGCGCACTCCGGTATGGGCCTATGATGGCACGGTCCCCGGCCCGACACTGCGCTTACGCCAGGGGCGGCCCGCTCGCATCATCGTTGAGAACGGACTGGGCGAGGACACCACGGTTCACTGGCACGGCATCCGGCTGCCGAACGCGATGGACGGCGTGCCGGGATTGACCCAACCGCCGATCAGGCCGGGCGAAAATTTCGTGTACGAGTTCACCCCGCCCGATGCCGGCACCTTCTGGTACCATCCGCATGCCGACAGCCTGGTTCAGCTTGGCCGTGGCCTTGCAGGCGCACTGATCGTCGAGGAAGCCGAACCGGTCGCGGTCGACCGCGAGCTTCTATGGCTGCTGCAGGACTGGCGGCTCACCAAGGATGGGCAAATCGCTGCCGGCTTCGGCAACATGATGGATGCAGCGATGTCGGGCCGCGTCGGCAATGTCGTCACCGTCAACGGTGCACCGCCGGCCGACCTGACCGTGAAGGCCGGCGAGCGCGTCAGGTTGCGGCTGGCCAATGCGTCACTCGCTCGCATCATGGCTTTGCGTTTCGAAGTCCACCGTCCGGTCATCGTCGCCATCGACGGCCAGCCCTGCGACCCGCATGAGCCGGAGGGCGGACGCCTGGTGCTGGCGCCTGCCATGCGCATCGATGTCGTGCTCGACATGCAGGGCGACCCGGGCAAGCGCTACGCGGTGATCGATGAGTTCTACGACGGCCTTGCCTACTCCCTGACCACGCTCGCCTACGACGCCGGCGCGCCGCTGCGCGACCATCCTCTCGATGCGCCGCTTCGTCTGCCGGCCAATCCGCTGCCGGCCCCCGACCTGGCCAAGGCCGAACGGCATGAAATCGTCCTGCAGGGCGGCATGATGGGCGGCGGCAAGCTGGCCGGCGTCGGCGGCATGATGGGCATGGCGATGCCCGGCATGAGCGGCGCCGCCGCCTGGGCAATCAACGGCATGTCGATGACCGGCGACGGCCACGCGGGCATGGCGCCACAGTTCACGCTGGAACGCGGCGCCAGCTGCCGTCTCACCATGCGCAACGAAACCGCGTGGTGGCATCCCATGCACGTCCACGGCTTCAGCCTGTCGGTGCTTTCGCGCAACGGCTCGCCAGTACCGCACCGGCAATGGCAGGACACGGTGCTGCTCGCCCCCAAAGACACGATCGAATGCGCCTTCGTTGCCGACAATCCCGGTGACTGGATGCTGCACTGCCATGTCGCCGATCACCAGATGGCCGGCCTGATGACAGTGTTCCGCGTGACCTGAAAGTTTTGTCCAACCAAGGAGAACTGCAATGAAACTGACCTACCGCCTAGCCGCACTGTCCCTGCTGATCGCAACGCCGCTGCCTGCCTTTGCCGCCACGATCAACGCCGTCATGTACAAGAACCCGCAATGCAGCTGCTGCGAATCCTACGCCAACTATCTCGAGCACAACGGCTTCAAGGTCGACATCAAGCCGGTCAACAATCTCTCTCAGATCAGCAGCGATGCCGGCGTGCCGGCCGACCTCGAAGGCTGCCACACGCTGATGGTCGACGGCTATGTCGTCGATGGCCTGGTGCCGGTCGAAATCGTCAAGAAGCTTTTGACCGAACGCCCTGCCATCACCGGCATAACGCTGGCCGGCATGCCGACGGGCGCTCCAGGCATGGGTGGTGAGAAGCAAGGCCCCTTCGTCGTCTACGCCTTCACCAAGGACGGCAAGGCGCCCACCGTCTACGCGACCGAGTGAGGCTATTGTGAGCAAACTGGCCATGGTCCTGATTGGCATGCTGCTGGCATTTTCGCTGCCGGTATCAGCCGCCGAGCCGCCGCAGAACTTTGTCGTTCACGAGGCGCCCGTCCCCGTACCGGAAATCAGCTTCGAGGATGGCAATGGCAAGCCGAAAACGCTTGCGGATTTCCGCGGCAAGGTCGTGCTGCTCAATCTCTGGGCGACATGGTGCGCGCCTTGCCGCAAGGAGATGCCGACGCTCGATCGTCTGCAGGCCAAACTGGGCGGTCCGGATTTCGAGGTCGTCGCGCTGTCCATGGACCGTGCCGGTCCGGAGGTTGTGAAGAAGTTCTTTGCCGAGATCGGCATCAAGCACCTCGCCCTCAACATCGATGCCTCGGGCAAGGCCATGTTCGCCATCGGCTCCGTCGGCCTTCCGGCAACCCTGCTGATCAATCGCGACGGCAAGGAGATCGGCCGGCTGATTGGGCCGGCCGAATGGGACGCGCCCGACATGGTCGACTTCATCGGCAGCCGCATCGCTGCCGAGTGAGAAAGGAACAGATATGTCCGGGTTGAAGGCTCACTGCCTTGCATCGGCTTTGAACGAGTGGAGATGTTTGCTGCTGGGCGCCATTGCCATTGCGGCGCTGACCGTGGGGTTTTCGTATCGGGCGCAAGCCCACTCGCTCGACGAAATCGACACCATGCTTGAGGGCGACGAGAAATATTTCCAAACGATCGACAAGCCGGCGCCTGAATTCACGCTGCGCACCGCCGATGGGCGTGTCGTGCGAACGGCAGATCTGCGCGGCAAGGTGGTCGTCCTCCACTTCATCTACACATCGTGCCCGGATGTATGCCCCCTGCATGCCGAGAAGATCGCCGAGGTCCAGAAAATGGTGAACGGCACGCCGATGAGAGGCCAGGTCAGCTTTGTGACCATCACCACCGACCCCGCCAGGGACACGCCGGACGTGCTGCGCAGCTACGGGCAGACGCACGGGCTCGATCCCGTCAATTGGCTGTTCCTGACCACGACGGCGGATCAGCCGGAGGATGCGACCCGCAGACTGGCGGAGGCCTTCGGCCACAAGTTCACACTGACGGACGATGGTTATCAGATGCACGGCACCGTCACCCATGTGATCGACAAGGAGGGCCGCTGGCGGGCGAATTTCCATGGCCTGAATTTCGCTGCGGTCAATCTCGTCACCTTCGTCAATGCGCTCACCAACAATGTCGAGCGCCCGCACCATGAGCCGGAAACGGGATGGTGGGCGACGATCAAGGGCATGTTCTGAGGCACCATTCACATGCCGGCGGTCCGGCGAAACAGAGGGAAGGAGAACCCTGTGATCCACAAATCCAATTCATGGCGCGGAGCCATCGGCAAAATGGCCCGTGCCTTCGTCCTGGCCGGTGCGACGGCCTGGCTCGCGCTCGGTCTCCACGGTCAGACGATCGCCGCGGGCGAGATGTCCCAGGACCAGTTCGACCAGCGCATCCACGATTATATCCTCGCGCATCCCGAGGTCGTCATGGAGGCGCTGCAGAGCCTCGATGCCCGCCAGCGCGAGGCCGCGGCAAAAGAGGCGAAGGCTGCCCTGGCGGCCAAGGCCGACGATATCTTCCGGGACCCGGCGAGCCCGGTCGGCGGCAACGCCGAAGGCGACGTCATCATGGTCGAGTTCTTTGACTACAACTGCCCCTATTGCCGCCAGGTTGCGCCGATCCTGGCGCAAGCCGTGGCCGACGATCCGCAGCTCAAAATCGTCTACAAGGAATTCCCGATCCTCAGCACGGATTCCGTATTTGCTTCCAAGGCGGCTCTCGCCGCAATGCGCCAGGGCAAGTACATGGCATTCCACAAGGCCTTGTATGCGGTGAAGACGCGGGTGACCGAAGCGGTCGTGCTGAAGGTTGCTGCCGACGTCGGTCTCGATGTGGCTAAGCTGAAGACCGACATGCAGCGGCCCGATATCCAGGCGTCGATCGACCGGAATACGCAACTGGCACAGGCGCTGAAGATCAGTGGAACGCCAAGCTTCGTCGTTGGCGAGCAGATTTTCCCCGGCGCGACCGACCTCGCAACGATGAAGAAACTGATCGAGCAAGCGAGGAACAGCAAATGAGCCGGATATGCCATCCAACCCGACGGACGGTTGTTCTGGGCAGCGCCTTTGGCGTCGCTGCGGTCGTCGGCTTGCTCAAGGGGCCGGATTTGACGATCGCCGCGGAGGATTCCGATCTGGTGCGCCGCTTCAAATATCTCAGCCAGAACGGCAACAGCACGTGTTCGGCCAAGTTCACGGAGTCGATTGCGACTATGCCGGCGATGTCGCGGATCACGGGCTCGTGCTGCAGCCCAATGGAGACAAAGCGCTATGCCGAGCAGGTGAACGGTTTGGCCAGGTACCGCGAGATCGCGATGATCCCGAACGATCCGTACGATATTCCGGCCGGCATCGCACAGAAGATGATGCCCTACTACGATGTGAAACTCTCCGGCGACGAGCAGCAGGCCTATGACTATGCGATGGCCAATTCCAACGAGAAAGGCCCTTGCTGCTGCCAATGCTGGCGCTGGAAAGTGTATGGCGGATTGGCGAAGTTCCTGATTCGCGAGCAAGGTTTCACCGGCAAGCAGGTCGTCGACGTCTGGGATCTCTCGGACGGCTGCGGCGGAGGTATGTGAGACGGACAGGACAGGACACTTCCGGTTGGCGGGACAAGGCGACAGGCGGCCGATCGGTTTCCTGGTCGTCTTGACCGAAGTCCCCGGCGAGCTAATTGCCTTCGCAGTCGCCGATGCTTACCGACGAAGGCGGGCCTTCACTGACCGTAAAGGTGATTGCAATGATGAATGGTCCAATGGATACGTGGATGATGGGCGGCATGGCACTCGTCTGGGTCCTGGTGTTCGTCGCCCTCTTGCTCGCGATTGCAGCCTTGGTCAAATACCTGCGAACCTGAAGCCGCGGACGCAGTCAGGTATACGACTATGCGATGACAAATTCCGGGGAGAAGGAGCCAGCTGCTGCCAACTGTGGCGGTGGCATGTAAGGCGACCAGGGCAGCACGACGCCGCGTCACTCGTCAGGCAAAGCCGGGAACCCGCTTGGTCTTGCCGCTCAGTTGCGCGCCCAGTGTCAGTGTCTGCGGGAAATTCCGGACGATCGCCGCCATCAAGGTGGCGCTGCCGGGGCGAAGGGCAATTCCGGCAAGGGCCGCGGCAGCGTAGACCCGTGTCGAAAACAGTCTTTTCCAGGCCGCCTCATAGCGCCTGGCGGCAGCCTCGCGCCCTGCTCGGCCACCTGGCGCGCATGCGAGTTCGCAAGCCAGCAGCCAGCCGGACTGCAGCGCCATCGAGATACCCTCGGCGATAACAGGATGAGACTCTCCGGCTGCGTTGCCGACGCGGAAGATGTCCTCTTCGTAGAACGAGCGAATTCCCGGCCGGATCGGACCTGCGGCAAGCCACGGACCGTCGAGAAGCGCCGGTTCCAGAGCGTCCCGCACGCCCCGGCATGAGTCGACGAGATGGCGGGAGACCGCATCGGCGGCCGGCACATGGCTCCGGTGTTTGGGGCCATGTTGTTTACGCAACCGCGCCAGCATATCGCGGCGAATGCAGCACGAGATCGACAAGCGGCCATGATCGGCCGAGACCATGCCGCCATAGCCGCCGGGGAAGGCCAGCAGAGGCATCAAATCCGGCGCCAGCGACGACCCGGTGAAATGCGCCTTGAAGCCGAGCAGGTCCGACGGGCGATTGGCCTTTGCGAGCTGGCTGGGCAGCGGCCCCGGTTCCCAGGAGCCGTGTGCGGCGACAATCACCGGGGCGCGCAACATCGCCGTTTCGTCCCCGGCTTGAATTCGTACCCTTTGCATCTCGCCGTCCCGGTCGATGGCGACGGCGCGGCAGGGCTGGAAGATTTCGACACCCGCCGATCGCGCCGTCTGCAAAAGCAGAGAGTCGAGAATGTCCCGGCCGAGTGCCCGGCCGAAGCCGTCTTTTGCAGGAGGCCCAGCTCCTGCACGTGGCATTGCCGCCTCGACGCAGGTTTCGCCGGAAAACAAACCGACGCGGCGGATTTCGGGGCCGGCATCGGTACGCCAGGCATCGCCGATCTCCAGCTGGTCGAGAAGCGC
Source organism: Mesorhizobium sp. M0815 (assembly GCF_040319995.1). Lineage (NCBI taxonomy): Bacteria > Pseudomonadati > Pseudomonadota > Alphaproteobacteria > Hyphomicrobiales > Phyllobacteriaceae > Mesorhizobium > Mesorhizobium sp. M0815. The sequence goes on from NZ_JAMYOU010000018.1 coordinate 58,422, forward strand.
AAGATTGCTTGCCGAGATGTATTCGCCGCAGACCTTGCGGCGCGGAAATGCGGTCTTTTCCACAATTGCCACGGCCCATCCGCGCCGGGCCAGCGTGAGCGCGACGGACGTCCCCGCCGGGCCGGCACCGATGACGATCGCGTCATGAGTCGACAATCGCGTCATGAGTCGCTGCCGGCACTGGCGCCGACGAAGATGTGGGAGAAGAGGCCGGCGCGCCGCTCCTCGACCGGTTTGCCGTTGGCCGCAAGCCAGAGACCGGAAAGCTCGCTGCCGCGAAAGCCGGCACGCACGCTTTGCGCCGCATCGTTTCGTGTGACGTCATTGGCGCCGATTGCCGGGAGAAGACGGGTCGCGGCCAGCGCCAGTTTCGCCCGCAACGGCTCAGTCGCCAGCAGCAACGGGGCTTTCGGCCTGATCAGCGAAAACAGACGCACGAGCTGCGCATCGTCGAGATGATGCAGGAACAGATTGACCGTGACGGCGTCGAACCGTGCGCCCTCGATCTTTCCTGCCCAGTCGAAGACATCGGCGGTGATCCCTTCAGCCTTCCATCCCAGCCTGTCAAAATCGCCGCGCAATTGCGCGGTGACGAGGCTGACGCGGTCGAGCATCATCAGTTCGACCCCAGGCCAATGCCTGGCCATGCGCCGCGCCACCGCCAGCATGAAGGAGCCATCGCCGGCGCCGATCTCCAGAATGCGGCGTGGCGGCTTTGGCACAAACCTCCTGAGCAACGACGTCATGATCGGCACCTGAAACATCAGCATATTGATGCGCCGAAGGTCGCGGCGCGCGGTCAGCGCTCGCGGATCGTCGGCCGCAAGGCCGTCAAGGATTTCCGGCGCAAGCTGCCGATGCTCCAGGCCGCTCATGACACCGTTCGAAAGAGCATGGTTTCGGCCGTCAGCCCGGGTCCGAACGACATGCCGCAGCCGAGCAGGCCGGCAGGCGCCTTCAGCATCTCTTTCATCACGAACATGACGGTCGCCGACGACATGTTCCCGTATTGGCGCAACACCGCGCGCGATGGTTCCAGCGCGGTGGGCTCCAGTTCCAGAGCCCTTTCGACGGCATCGAGCACCGAACGCCCACCCGGGTGCACGGCCCAAAGGTCGATCGCCTCGGTCGGCCGGCCACCGAGGATGGCGGCCTGGTTGCTCCGCAACGCTTCATGAATCGCTGCCGGCACTTGGCCGGAAAGAACCATTTCGAATCCGTGGTCGCGAATATTCCAGCGCATCAGATCCCGCCGCTCCCTCGCCACCAGACAGTGAAAGCTATCGAGCTCGATGCCGAGCGGCTCGGAAGTGATGAGCGCAGCCGCACAGCCGTCTCCCCAGAGGCAGAACGACAGCAGTTTTTCCAGTTCGGTGGTTTGACGCAGGTGCATCGTGCAGAGCTCGATATTGACCAGCAGGACCTTGGCCTGCGGGTCGGAGCGGACGATGTGACGCGCCAGCTTGAGGCCGTTGATCGCCGCGTAGCAACCCATGAAACCGATCATCGTGCGTTCGACCCCGTTCGGCAGCCCGCAACGCGCAACCAGCTCGAGATCGATGCCCGGCGCCGAAAAACCGGTGCAGGTAGTGACGATAAGATGGGTGATGCGGGAAGCGTCGCCGCCAAGTTGCAATCCGTCGATGCCCTTTTGCGCCAGAACAGGTGCGGCATCGTCGAACATCGCCATTCTCATGGCCGTTCCGGGAAACGCGCCCCGAATGAAGGTCCCGGCCAGGTCGGCGGATGGTCCTTCGGGATCGGACGCCGGCGCAAAGCAGGAATAGCGGTGCTCGATGCCGGCAAGATCGGCCATGCGTTCGAAGATCCTCCGGCGATCGGCCGCGAGCATCGAGGCCGCGAAACGCAGGTAGAATTGATGAACCTCGTGCTCCGGCACCGCTGTCGCGATCCGGTTGATATAGGCCTTGACGGGCATGTTCTATCTCCTCGGCGTCTGCACGGCGTAACGTGCCGCCGGAGGGTCCTTGCTGATCGGTACCTGGTGCCGGGCGCCGAGTTTGAGCGCTGTTCGATAAACGTTTCCGAAAACTGATTTCTTCCCGAAGGTTCAGTATGCGCTGTTGGCAGGCAAACGGTTGGAGCCGGCGGGCGGTTGCGTCGGGCATCCAAAATCGCCACATCATGTTGACCTTCCATCTACTGGAAGGTCTATTTCCTCCGATAAAGGAGATTTCCGATATGAACATCGGCGTCGCATCCGAAAAATCCGGCCTACCGGCCAAGACGATCCGCTACTACGAGGACATCGGGCTCTTGCACCCGGCCCGGACAGACAATGGCTATCGCGATTACTCGACGGCCGATATTCACCGGCTGCGCTTCCTGCAGCGCTCGCGAAGCCTGGGGTTTTCGGTCGACGAATGCCGCCAGTTGCTCTCGCTGTACCAAGACAGGGAACGTGACAGCGCTGACGTGAAGGCGATCGCGAAAGCCAAGTTGGTGGAGATCGACAGGAAGATCGCCGAACTGGTCGGATTGCGTGGCTTGCTTCACCATCTGGTCAGTCACTGCCACGGCGACGAGCGGCCGGAGTGCCCGATCATCGACGAGTTGGCGGGACAAGGCGTGGCCCAGTGAGGCTCGCAGCCGCTCTAACAGTGCTGTCGCTTGCCTGCGTCTCTGTCGTGCTCGCTGCCGCCCATTCGAGCCGTGATGCGGTCATCGAGGCTCGCCAGGCCTCGATGAAGGAAATGGCTGCGGCGGCAAAGGCGATCGCCGGGATGTTCGACGGCAAGCGGGCGTATGACGCCGCGGCTTTCAAAGCGGCGGCCGAGGCCATCCGCGCCCGCACCGGCCCTTCCCTCATTGCCGAATTCCCCAGCGCGACATTGGGTGCGCCTTCAGGCGCCAAGCTGGATATCGACCCTGCCCGCGCGGAGTTCGAAGGGCTGGCTCGCCACATCGGGACGCTGGCCAGCGCCCTGGCCTCCGACGCCGAGCGGGTGCCGCCGCGCATTACCGACGACATGAGAATGGGTTCCGGCCCGGCGATGGGCGGTGGCAGCCTGCTTGGCAAGCGACCGGGGACGGCGGAAGCCGATCCCGCCAAATTGCCGGCGGAGCACCTCCTGCATCTCATCTTGCAGGATTGCTCGAGCTGCCACTCGAAGTTCCGGCAAAAGGTCGAGTGATGGCGTCAGCTCCGCAGCTGCTGATCCCCCATGAAATTGCGCCAGCCGCCGAAATGCGAAATCTCTTCTGCATCGGTAAGGCCGGCACTTTCAACGAGGAAGCCTTTCGGCGAAGTTCCGTCGTCGAGCAGAAGCGTCCCGATGCCGAGCGGCGGCGGGATCGCCGCGACGAAGCGACCGAAGGCTTGCGGCGACAGCCGCCAGACTTCGACCTCGATGGCTGTGCCCTTGCCATTGCAGGTGCGCTCGAGCCCCGGTCTCGACACCGACTGGCCGGCGAGTGCGTAAAGCCGGTAGAGCGGCGCCGTTCTCGCAGCCCGGGCGAAAATCGCGCCGAGCTGCTGCAACTGGCCGTTCAGCGCCATCCCCGATAGATGCGCGCCGACCACGGCCAGCTCGATCGTGCCTTCATCCACGTCCACGCGGATATCGCCACGCGGCGGCAGCGGCCAGCCGGTAGCGCCCAGCGCAAGGCCGCTTGCCGCATGGACATCGCGCGCAAGCGACGCCGTCAGATGGTCCTTGCCCGCCGCGGCAAGCAAGGTGACGCTCATCGGCAAACCGTCGCTGCGGGTTCCGGTCGGCACGGCGATGCCGCACATGTCGAGCAGATTGACGAAGTTGGTGTAGGTGCCGAGCCGGCTGTTGGTGACGATAGGGTCAGCCATCACCGCTTCGACTGTGTAATGCGTCGGCGCGGTCGGCACACAGAAAAGATCGACCGAGGCGATAACCGGCGCAAGCTTGGCCTTGTAGGCCTGCAAGGCATAGAGCCCGTTGAAGGCGTCCGCTGCGGAAAGTTTTCGCGCACCGCCGATGATCTGCCGCGTCACCGGATGCATGGCCGCCTCGTTGGCATCCATGAAGTCCCTGATCGCGGTGTAACGCTCGGCCACCCAGGCGCCCTCGTAAAGCAGATTGGCGGTGGCGTAGAAATCGCCGAACGGGATTTCGACCAGCCTGCAGCCCAGCGTCTCCAGCGAGGCAAGAGCGGCCTCGAAGCCCGCCTGCATCGCCTGGTCGCCGAAGAACGTCCGATCGGCCTTGGCCGGCACGCCAACCGTCAGCACCGGTGGGCGCGCGGCAAGCGGTTGGATGCCGAGGTCACGTGAATAGGGATCGGCGTCGTCCTTCGCCGCCGCGACCTCGAACACGCTGTAGGCGTCGTCGACGTTGAGTGCGAAGACGGAGACGCAGTCGAGCGTGCGGCAGGCCGGCACGACGCCGGCGGCCGACAGCGCGCCGACGCTCGGCTTCAGCCCGACGATGTTGTTGAGGCCGGCGGGTATGCGGCCCGAACCGGCGGTGTCGGTGCCGAGCGCGAACGAGACGATGCCACGCGCCGTCGCCACGGCCGAGCCGCATGAGGAGCCGCCCGGCACCAGTGTCGGGTCGATCGCATTCCTCGGGATTGGATAGGGCGTGCGCACGCCGACCAGGCCGGTAGCGAACTGGTCGAGATTGGTCTTGCCGACGACCAGCGCGCCGGCGGCCTTGAGCCGCGCGACGACGGTGGCGTCGTTCGCCGGCAAGTAGGCATATTCCGCGCAGGCCGCCGTGGTCGGCATGCCGGCAACATCGATGTTGTCCTTGACCGCGAACGGAACGCCCCACAGTGGCTTTGCCAACGGATCGAACGGGCCGAGCTTTTCCGCCTCGGCAAGCATCTCCGCCCTGCTCGCCAGATGGATGAAGATGCCCGGGTCATCGGCCGCCGCGAGCCGCGCATGGACCGTATCGATCATATCGCCAATACTGAGGCCGGCCTGATAGGCGGCGTGCAGGCTCGCTATGTCGAAGCGGATGTCGCTCATTCGGCCTCGCCCTGAATGACGACCGGCAGGTTCCACTGGATGAGTACGACGCAGCCGTCTTTTGTCCACACCGAATGCTCGGTTCCAACCGGGTTCAGGATCACACTGCCCGCTGCATAGTCGCCGTTCTCGTCGCTCTGCGAGCCTTCCAGCACGATGATCGTTTCCAGCCCGGCGTGGCGGTGACGCGGCACGCCGGCGCCCGCCCGGTAGTTGAGAATCGCGACCGACGGTTCCGTCGATCCCCCCTTGAGCAGCCAATGCACCGTGATGCCTTCGCGAAAAGGCTCGAATGGCAGATCACGCCAGCCCCCTTGGATGAGGGCCTGGTATGCAATGTTAGGCATTGGAAATTCCCTCGAGCACCTGGTCCGTTGTCGCCGTCCAGCCGACGATCGCGCCCTGCGCCCTGATCATGGCAAGGGCTGCCGTCTTGAACTCCGGAAAATAGCTCTCCGTCGCATCCTCCGCCAGCAGGCATTCATAGCCGCGGTCGTTGGCCTCGCGCATCGTCGTCTGCACGCAGACCTCCGTCGTCACCCCGGCAAAGACCAGTTGCTGTGCGCCGAGCCGCTTGAGGTCATCGCCGAAGCTGGTGGCATAGAACGCGCCCTTGCCGGGTTTTTCGATGACGATCTCGCCAGGCAATGGTGCAAGTTCATCGAGGATCGCCGTTCCCGGTTCGCCGACGATCAGCACGCGACCCATGGGACCGATATCGCCGATGCGGATCGACGGATTGCCGCGATTGCGCTTGGCCGGCGGCAGATCCGAAAAATCTGCCTTGTGGCACTCCATCGTGTGGATCACCGGCAGGCCAGCGGCGCGAAACCCTTCGAGCAGCCTTTTCACCGTGGGCACGATCGCCGTGATCCGGCTGACGTCGTTGCCGAGGCTGGCGCCGAAGCCGCCGGGCTCGGCGAAATCGCGCTGCATGTCGATGACGACCAGCGCCATCGCCTCAGGCTTGAAGGCAAACGGGAACGGCAGCGCCTCGATCTCCGCCATCAATGATGTCCCGCCATGTGCTCGCCGATCGTCTGCACGCTCGCCTGCGCGATCGGCGTCTCGTAGACCAGCGCGCCATCCGACATGACGAAGATGCGGTCCGAGAGCTCAAGCAGCTCGTCGAGGTCCTCCGACATCAAAAGGACTGCAGCACCGGCATTGCGCGCCTTCATGATGCGGGCGCGTATTTCGGCGACGGCGGAGAAGTCGAGGCCGAAGCAGGGGTTCGACACGATGAGCAAATCGACCTCGCCGGTCAGTTCCCGCGCCAGCACCGCGCGCTGCACATTGCCGCCCGACAATGATGAAATCGGCGAAGCGAGCGAGGCCGTCTTGACCTTGAACTGTTCGACAAGACGGGCCGCGTAGTCCCTGATCGCGCTCATCCTGATCCAGTTGACCGGCTTGCCGGCCTCGTTGAGGTCGAAGGTCCGGAAGGCCATGTTTTCGGCCACCGTCATCCGCGGTGCGCAGGCATTGCGCAATGGCTCCTCCGGAATGAAGCGGACATTGAGCGTGCGCGCCTCGCTGCGGCTGGCACCATAGGGCGAGCCTTTCACCAGAACGTCGCCCGCATTGCGTGCCCGCTGTCCGGCAAGGACTTCGAGAAACTCCTTCTGGCCGTTGCCGGAGATGCCGGCGATGCCGACGATCTCGCCGGACTTCACGTCGAGCTCGCCGATGTCGATGCTTTTCAAGCCGGTGCGGTCAGGCGCCTTCAGCGACTTTACCGTCAGCACCTGCCTGGCGCCGGCCGGCACCGGAGCGCGACTGTCGAGTGCTGCAATCGGTTGGTCGCCGATCATCATCGCCGCCATCTGCTTGTGCGAAAGTTCGGAGACCTTTCCGGTTCCGGTCAGCCTGCCCTTGCGCAACACGGTGATGTCGTCGGCAAAGGCCGTCACCTCGTGGAATTTGTGCGAGATCATCAGCACGGTGAGGTCGCCTGTCCTGGTCATGTCGCGCACCAGGCCAAGCACTTCCTGTGCCTCGCCAGGGGTGAGCACCGAAGTCGGCTCGTCGAGCACCAGGAAACTGCGGCCGAGATAGAGCTGCTTGACGATTTCGAGCTTCTGCTTCTCGCCGGCCGCAAGTTCCGCCACCTTGACGTCGAGCGGCAGCTTGAACGGCATCCGCTGCATGAATTGCGCAAGTGCGGCGCGCTCCTTGCGCCAGTCGATGACGCCCGGCACTTTCTCGCGGGAAATGACCAGGTTTTCCGCACCGGTCAGCGACGGGACGAGGGTAAAATGCTGATAGACCATGCCTAGCCCGAGCGCCGAGGCATCCTTCGGGCTGGCTATCGCGACCTCGCGGGCATCGACCAGCATGTCGCCGGCGGTCGGGCGGTAAAAACCCATCATGCATTTGACCAGCGTCGACTTGCCGGCACCGTTTTCGCCGAGCAGCGCATGGAATGATCCCGCTGGCACCTTGATCGAGACATCGTCCAGCGCGGTGAAGGCGCCGAAGCGCATGGTCATGCCGATAGTCTCGACGCCGACGGCTTTCTTGACGATGGTTCCGCTCAAGATCGCCCCCTCACGGCAGCTGCGCGACGAAGGACGCCGAGCTCGACACCGCGCCGAACACGCCGCCCTGCATCTTGATCATCTTGATCGCGGCGAGATGGTTGCCGTAGTCGGTCGCGCCGCAGCAGTCCTCAAGCATCACGCATTCGAAGCCGCGATCATTGGCCTCGCGCATGGTCGTGTGGACGCAGACATCGGTGGTGATGCCGGTCAGCACGATGTTTTCGATGCCGCGCTGGTGCAGGATCAGCTCCAGATCGGTGGCGCAGAACGAGCCCTTGCCCGGCTTGTCGATGATCGGTTCGCCCGCCGCCGGATAGAGGTCGGGGATGATATCCCAGCCTGGTTCGCCGCGCACCAGGATGCGCCCGCAAGGTCCGGGGTCGCCAATGCCGGCATTGATGCGGCGTGAGCGCCAGCACTTGTTGGCCGGCAGGTCGGCGAGATCGGGCCGGTGGCCCTCGCGCGTGTGGATGATGGTGTAGCCCTGGGCCCGCATGGCTGCAAGCACCGACTTGATCGGCTCGATCGGCGCCCGCACCAGCGAAAGATCGTAGCCCATATGATCGACATAGCCGCCCGGCCCGCAGAAATCGGTCTGCATATCGATGATGATCAGAGCCGTATTGTCCGACCGCAGCTCGCCATTGTAGGGCCATGGATAAGGGTCGGCGTCGATGTAGCGCTGGGTGATCTCGGCTCTGGCGTTCATCGGGAAAACTCCAGTCATTTGGTGATCGACAACTCGCCCGGCGCGCCGGCAAGCGAGCGGCTCGGCGACGAGGTGGCGATCATGATGATGAGCGTGAGGATGTAAGGTGCGGCGTAGAAGAGATAGTAGCCCTGCGTTACCCCGACCGATTGCAACGCCGGGCCTAGCGCCCCGGCGCCGCCGAACAACAGTGCCGCGGCAAAGCAGCCGAGCGGGTTCCAGCGTGCGAAGATGACCAGCGCCACCGCCATCAGCCCCTGCCCCGACGAGATGCGTTCGGTCCAGCTGCCGGGGTAATAGAGCGACAGATAGGCGCCGCCGATGCCGGCGAGCGCGCCGCCGACGCCTGTCGCAAGCAGGCGCACGGTGTTGGGATTGAGGCCCATGGCGCGCGCCGCATCGGAGCTGTCGCCGACGACGCGTACGATCAGGCCGGCGCGGGTGTTACGGAAGGCCCACCACAGGAACAGCGCAAGTGCGGCCCCGATCAGGAACAGCACGTTGACGTTGAGCGCCGCCTGCACCTGCGGAATATTCGACCAGCCACCGAAGGCGATGGCCGGCAGGTCTGGCGCCGAGGGCTGGATGAACGGCTTGCCGAAGAAGAAGGCGAGACCCGAGCCGAACAGCATCAGCGCGATGCCGATGGCGATGTCGTTAACCCCGCGGAATTTGCAGATCCAGCCATGGAACAGCCCGAAGCAAAGACCGGCACCGGCGGCAGCCAGCACGCCGAGCCATGGCGAGCCGGTCACCACTGCTACCGCATAGGCGGTCATTGCGCCGAAGACCAGCGTGCCTTCGAGGCCGAGATTGATGCGGCCGGAGCGCTCGGTGATGGCTTCGCCGAGCGACACGAAGATGAACGGCGTCGAGACGCGGATGGCGCCGCCGAGAATGGCGAGCGGCACGCCCCACAGGCCGATCTCGGTCGCGTCCATCAGGAGCCCCTCTTCCACAGATCGGGATTGAAAACCTTGAAGCGGCCGTAAAAGGTTTCGCTGAACAGGATGACCACGAAGAGCATGCCTTGCAGCACCAGCACGGTGGCGTCGGGCAGGTCCATGCGGCGCTGGATCAGCCCGCCGGAAGCGCCGATGCCGCCGAGCAGGAAAGCGACCGGGATGATGGCGAGCGGATTGTGGCGGGCGAGGAAGGCGACGAGGATGCCGGTATAGCCGTAGCCGGCGGCGAGCGAGGCGTTGGCGCTGCCTTGCACGGCGCCGACTTCCAGCATGCCGGCCAGCCCGGCAAAGCCGCCGGCGAGCCCGGTAAAGCCGACGATCAGCGGGCCGACGGCAAGCCCTTGCACCTGGGCCGCCCTGACATTGCCGCCGGCAATGCGGGCGGCAAACCCCCAGCGCGTCTTTTCGATCAACAGCCAGGACAGGACGCAGGCGACGATGCCGACGACAAGGCCCCAGTGCACGTCCATGCCTGGAATGTTGCCGATGCGGTAGGCATCCGCCAGCGGCTCGGTCGAGGGTTTGTTGAGCGAGGCCGGATCGCGCAGCGGCCCTTCGACCAGATGGTTCATCAGCGCGATGGCGATATAGGCCATCAGCAGGCTGGATATGGTTTCGTTGACGGCGCGGTAGTGGCGGAGTGCGCCGACGGCACCTATCCAGATGCCGCCGGCGACCATGCCCGCCACGCCCATCAGCAGGATGACCACAAAAGCCGGCGCGCCATTCGCCGCGACGCCGATGGCGGCGGCGGCAACGCCGCCCAGCACAATCGCGCCTTCGCCGCCGATGACGACGAGGCCGAGCCGAGCCGGCAGCGCCACGCAGAGCGCTGCCAGCAGAAGCGGTGCTGCCCGCGACAGCGAGTTCTGGATCGAGAACCACGAGCCGAAGCCGCCGCGCCACATCGTCTCGTAGAGCTGGACCGGCGACTTGCCGACCAGCGCGATGAATAGGCTGAACAGCACCATGCCGACGATCAGCGCCGCGAGCGGGATGACGAAGGCTTCGGCGCGCCGTGCCACCCATTCGAGTGCCGCCCGATAATTCCTGGCGCCAAACAGCGCCGGTGCGCCCGCAGTGCTGACCGTGTCTGCCATGGCCCGTCTCCGATCCGGTTCAGGCGGTCGAACCGACGACGCCCTCGACGAGGTAGTCCATGCTTTCGAGCTCGAGCGCGGTCTCGACGAAGGCCTGGCCCTCGGTCGCGACGACGACGCCCTTGTTGCTCTTCAGCGGACCCTTGATGACGGAAAATCCGCCTTTCATCATTTCGGCCAGCGTGCCGTCGAACTGCTTGCGGGCGGCATCGCCGACGGCGGGGCCGAGCGGGCTCATCTTGACGAAGCCGTCTGCCAGGCCACCGCGTGTGAAATTGGGCAGCGGCGTGCCGGCCACCAGATCGTCGACGAACATCTTGTAGACCTTGGCCCAGTTCCATTCCGCGCCGGTCAGGTATTTCTCCGGCGCCAGCGGGCTCTGGTTGGCATGATAGCCGCAGACGAAGGCGCCACGTCCGGCCGCCGTCTCGACCACCACCTTGGGGCTGTCGACATGACAGGTGATGACGTCGGCGCCCTGGTCGACCAGCGCATTGGTGGCCTCCGCCTCCTTGACCGCCAGCGACCACTCGCCGGTGAAGATCACCTGGCAGGTGATGGTCGGGTCGACCGAGCGCGCGCCGAGCAGGAAGGAATTGATGTTGAGCAGCACCTGCGGGATCGGCTTTGCCGCGACGAAGCCGAGCTTCTTGGTTTTGCTGGTGTGGCCGGCGACGACGCCGTTCAGATACTGGCCCATGCCGATATAGCCGAAATAGGAACCGGCATTCATCGGATGCTTGTCCTTGTTCCACATGCCGCCGCAATGACGGAACTGCACGTCGGGGAATTTCGCGCACATGGCCAGCATATGCGGATCGAAATAGCCGAACGAGGTCGGGAAGATCAGCGACGCACCGTCGAGATTGATCATCGATTCCATCGTCTTCTGCACGTCGACCGTCTCCGGCACGTTCTCCTCTTCGACGACGGAAATGCCTTCGATCCCCTTCAGCGTGGCGGCGCCTTCGGCATGCGCCTGGTTGTAGCCGTAATCGTCCTTTGGCCCGACATAGATGAAGCCGACGGTTGCGGTCGCGGCGAAGGCCCTGCTGATCGGAAACGATGCGGACGCAAGACCGAGCGCCGCTCCGGCGGCGGAAGTCTTGAGCAGGTCGCGGCGGCTAAGCATGAATCGCTCGGTCATGTGAATGCTCCCTCTATGGGGCCTTTGGGGCCGGTTAACACCTCAATGAAAGAAGTGTATGCAATCAGCGTGCCAGTTTCAGAAATGGGATTTATTCAGCAATATCAACGAGTGTGCCGATGTGGCCTGCACAAAGCCGGAGCAATTGCATACACTTTTTGCCTCTAAAACGGCCAATTTGACATGAAGGCTAAAACATAGGCATACAGAGCTGCGGAGGAATCGAAGCCGGTGCGTGGCTTATGGCTGCGCGAAGAGACTGGACGGAGGAGACGTGTCGGCAAAGCGCAATTTGATCAGGTCGGGCACGACCGTCGATCAGATGGTGAGGGCGATCAGCGACCGGATCGTCACCGGTTTCCTGCGTCCCGGCGAAAAACTCGACGAAGCCTCGCTCGCCGCCCGCTTCGACGTCTCACGTACGCCGATCCGGGAAGCGCTCAGCCGGCTCAGTGCCATGGGACTGGTCGAAAGGCGGCCCAACCGCGGCGCCACCGTCGCGGTGATGACGCAGGAGCACCTCGCCTCGATGTTCGAGAGCATGGCCGAGCTCGAAGCGATCTGCGCGCGGTTCTCGGCCGAGCGCATGACCGCCGGCGAGCGCCGCACGCTGGAGGCTGAGCATCAAGCCTCCGCGCGCTTTGTGCAGCTCGGGGCCGAAGAAGAGTATGAGCTTTTCAACACCGGGTTCCACACCCGGCTCTATCGCGGCGCCCACAGCAAGCACATTTATGAACTGACCGTCATGACCCGCAGCCGTCTGGCGCCGTTCCGGCGCGCGCAATTCATGCTGCCCGGCCGGCTGGCCCAGTCGTGGCAGGAGCATGACGCCATCGTTACCGCAATCATGCGCGGCGACAGTACGGCCGCCGGAACAGCCGCCAAGGATCATGTCTCGATCGTCAGCGAGGCGAGCGCCGTCTTTGCCATCGGCGACCGCGCCAAAGGCAAGGCCGAGCCGTTTCCGACATCGGCTTCCTAGCCTCAATCGACCAGCACGGCCACCACGGCGGCACAGTCGCCAGTCTTGACCAATCCGGGGAAATGCCGCGCCGCCAACAGACCGGACATTTTGGCCCGGATCTCCTGCGGAGCGCCCCCGGTGCGGCCGATCGAATGGATGCGCGCCAGCACCTGGTTTTCTGCCACCGGCTCGCCGAGATCGATCATGGTTTCGATCATCCCGTCGTCCTCGGCGAACGAGAAGCAATCTCCCGATGGCATGTCGAGCCAGCGGGTCGGCTGCATCTCGACCGCGCCGGCGACGATGCCGGCATGGCGCAGCACATTGAGCACGCCGCGACGCGCGATCCGCACCGTTTCCGCGCGCGAAGTTCCGCCGCCGCCGAGCTCGGTGGTGATGAACAGCTTGCCCATCTCTTCGGCGGCAGTGTCGAACATGCCGACCGCGTCGATCTCCAGCATCTTCATCGACCAGGGTGCCGAGAAAGCTTCAACCGCAGCGAACCCCTTCTCTTCCAGCACCTTGTCGGGCCGGATATGGGCGGCGCAGAACGGCACGAAGTCGAGCGTCTTGCCGCCGGAATGGAAATCGAGCGCGATGTCGGTGCGCGGCAGAAGTTCGCGCTGGAAATAATCGGCGATCTTCTCGGTCACCGTACCGTCGGGCCGGCCGGGAAAGCTGCGGTTGAGATTGCCCTTGTCGATCGGCGAGGTGCGCGTGCCGGCGCGGAACGCCGGATAATTCATCGCCGGCACGATGATGACCGTGCCGCTGACCTGCCTCGGATCGAGCGTGCGGGCGAGATCGTAAAGCGCCAGCGGCCCCTCATATTCGTCGCCATGATTACCGCCGGTGAGCAATGCACTCGGCCCGTTGCCGTTGCGGATGACGCAGATCGGGATCATCACCGATCCCCAGGCGGAATCGTCACGGCTGTAAGGCAGGCGCAAGAAACCGTGCTGCACGCCGTCGCGCTCGAAATCGACGCTCGGCGTGATCGGTGATGGGCGAAGGCTGGACATCGGGCTCAATTCTTCACCACCAGCTTGCGCGGCACATTGGCCAGGCACTCGACCCCGGTTTCGGTAATCAGGATGGATTCGGTGATTTCCAAGCCCATCGTCTCCAGCCACAGGCCGGTCATGAAATGGAAGGTCATGCCGGGCTTGAGCTCGGTGCGGTCGCCTGGGCGCAGGCTCATCGTGCGTTCGCCCCAGTCCGGCGGATAGGAAAGCCCGATCGGATAGCCGGTGCGGTTGTCCTTCACGATGCCGTATTTCTTCAGAACCGCGAAGAAGGCGTTGGCGATGTCCTCGCAAGTGTTGCCGGGCTTGGCGGCGGCAAGCCCGGCCTCCATGCCTTCCAGCGTCGCCTTTTCGGCATCGAGGAATTCCTGCGTCGGTTTGCCGAGGAAAACGGTGCGCGACAGCGGACAATGGTAGCGGTTGTAGCAGCCGGCGATCTCGAAGAAAGTGCCCTCGCCCGATTTCATCGGCCTGTCGTCCCAAGTCAGATGCGGTGCCGATGCGTCGGCGCCGGACGGCAGCAGCGGCACGATCGCCGGATAGTCGCCGCCAATGCCGTCGACGCCGCGCGTGCCGGCATCATAGATCTCGGCGACCAGGTCGCATTTGCGCATGCCGACTTCGATCTTGTCGACGATGCGCTGGTGCATCGCTTCGACGATGCGGGCGGCTTTGCGCATGTAGTCGATTTCGGTCGGGCTCTTCACCGCGCGCTGCCAGTTGACCAGTGCCGTGGCATCGACGAAGCGGGCATTGGGCAAGTGCTTCTGCAGCGATGCGAAGGCAGCAGCAGAGAACCAGTAATTGTCCATCTCGACACCGATGCTGAGCTTGCCCCAGCCACGATCGGCGAGCACGCTGGACAGAAAATCCATCGGATGGCGCTCGGTCGACTGCACATAGTTGTCGGCATAGCCGACGATGTTATCGTGCGCGAGATAGGCGGTGCGCTTGGCGCCGTTGGCGTCCTGGCCGCGCCCGTACCACACCGGCTCGCCCGACGGTGGCACTACGACCGCCTGGTGTACGTAGAACGACCAGCCGTCATAGCCGGTCAGCCAGGCCATGTTGGACGGATCGCTGACAACAAGCAGATCGACGCCCTTGGCCTCCATCGCCTTCCGCGTCTTGGCGAGGCGCTCCGCATATTCGCCGCGCGAGAATTTCAAATTAGGCTGCATTGTTCTTGGTCCTCGTTTGTTGGGCCTTGCGGCCGGTATCAGCTTTCGAAAATCGTACCGGTCTTGGCTGCACGCGCACGGTCGCGGGCGAGCGTGGCGATCGCCGTGTCCTGCACGCCGGTGCCGGTCAGATCGGCAATGGTGATGTCGCTGTCCGAACGCCGGCCATGCCTTTCGCCGGCGATGATGTGGCCAAGCTCGGTGATCTCGGCATCGGCCGCCATCACGCCCGCCACGATGGCATGGTGCAGTTCGCCCAGGCGCCGCGTCTGTTTCGCACTGTCGGCGACGTAGAGGTCGGCCATGCGCAGGATCGCCGGCGCGATCTCGTTCTTGTGCTCCGCGTCCGAGCCCATCGCGGTGATGTGCTGGCCGGCGGAGACGAAGCCGGCCTTGATCAGCGGCTCGGTCGACGGCGTCGTGGTGACGATGATGTCGGCATCGGCCGCAGCCTTTGCCGCGTCCGGCTCGGCGTGAACGGCGATGCCCAGTCTTTCGGACAATGCGTCCGCCGCGGCTTCGGCCTTGGCGGCATCCCTTGCCCAGATCCGAGCCTCGGTGATCGACCGCACCAGCATCAGCGCCTCGAGCTGCAGTCCGGCCTGAACACCGGCGCCGAAGATTGCGGCAACGGAGGAGTCCGGACGCGACAGATGTTTGGCGGCGACCGCGCCGGCCGCCGCCGTGCGGATGTCGGTGAGATAGCCATTGTCGAGCAGCAGCGCCTCGACCAGCCCGGTCTTCGCCGACAGCAGCACCATCATGCCGTTGACGCTAGGCAGGCCGAGCTTCGGATTATCGAAAAAGCCGGGGCTGATCTTGATCGCAAAACCGTCGATGCCCGGCACATAGGCGGTCTTGACATCGACCTCGCCGCGATGCTCGGGAATGTCGAGCCGCAGGATCGGCGGCATCGCCACCAGCAAGGTGGCGAGCGCGCGAAACGCGTTCTCGACACAGGCAACGGCATCGAGATCAAGCTTCACGATCTTGCGCAATTCAGCTTCGGTGAGGATCGTCATTCGGCTCATGCTGCGCTCTCCGCAATTGCTTCGCCGCAAATGATCTTGCGGTGCAGTGTCATGTCGATGTTGCGGCCGGACAGCACGAGCACCGTCGGGCCGTTCGCCCCGACCTTGCCGGCAAGCACAGCCGCAATGCCGACCGCGCCGGCGCCTTCGACGATCTCGCGCTCCTGCTCATAAGCATGGCGGATGCCGGCGGCGATCTCGTCCTCACTGAGCAGGATCACATCATCGAGCAGATCACGGCACATGGCGAAGGTCAGCCGGTTGTCGAGCCCAATGCCGCCGCCGAGCGAGTCGGCCAGCGTCGGCAGTTCCTCGACCGACACCGGATGCCCGGCGTCGAGGCTTGCCTTCATCGCCGCACCGCGCGCCATCGAAACGCCGATGACCCTCGTTGCCGGGCTGACGCCCTTGACGGCAGCGGCAACGCCAGCCGCCAGCCCACCGCCGGAAAGCGGCACCAACACCAGCGCGGCGTCCGCAACTTGTTCCATGATCTCCAGCCCAAGTGTTCCTTGCCCGGCAACGACCGCAGGATGATCGAAAGGCGGCAGCATGATCAGCCCCTCTTCCGCGACCAGCCGTTCGACCTCCCGCTGCGCATCGTCCTGGCTGTTGCCGACGATGCGGATCTCGGCGCCGAGCCGACGGATTTCCTCGAGCTTGTTCTCAGGCACCAGCCGCGACATGCAGATCGTCGCGTGGATGCCTTGCAGTCGAGCGGCATAGGCAAGCGCCCGGCCATGGTTGCCGGTCGAGGCCGCGACGACGCCGCGCGCGCTCTCCTCTTCTGTCAACGAGGCGATAGCGTTTGAGGCACCGCGCAACTTGAAGGCGCCGGTGGTCTGCCGATGTTCGAGCTTGAGATAAACAGGAGCGTCCAAGTGTTGGGAAAGACTCGGGGAAGTGACGGTCGGCGTGCGCTCGACCTTGCCTGCGATGCGCTCGCGTGCGGCGCGGATATCGGAGAGGCTTATCCTGGACGTGGTCATGGCTCTGCAATCAGTTCAACGGCAGCGTCATCAGGCGGCCGAATTCGGGGCGTGGCTCGTCGTCGCCGCAAAGCCGCAGGCAATTCCAGGCTGTCGCCTGGTTGCTGGTGACGACGGGACGGCCGATGGCTTCTTCCATACCGACAACTGCCAGCGCCGACCGCAGCGCCGTGCAGGACACGAACAGCGCGTCGGCCTGCGGGGCCGTCGCCTCGCGGGCCAGATCGACCAAGGATTTCGGCGCAATCCGCGCCATCTCGCGGTCATCCTCGAAGCCGAGGCAAGTGAAGCTGGCGATCTCGAAACCGTGTGCCGCGAAATAGGCCGCCATTGGCCGGCTCGTCTCGACCGTATAGGGGGTGAGGATGCTGATTGTCCTGGCGCCCAGCGCCTTCAGGCCGCGCACTCCGGCCATCGGCGGCGTCACCACCGGCGCGCCGGGTTTCGCGGCCTTCACCGCCGCCTCGATTTCGGCATCGCCGATCACGACGGAGGCCGAGGTGCAGGAATAGCAGATCGCATCGAGCGGTTCGTCAGGAAGGATCAGGGCCGCGCCCGCCGTCAGTGACGGCTGCATCTTGCGCAAATTCTCCGGCGTCGTCGGGTTGGCGTAGGGAATACGCGCGACATAGACGCCGATACGATCGCTTGCCACCATGCGGTGAAAATCCGGTTCGCTCGTATGGTCGGTGGCAAGGATAATCAGGCCGACCCGCTTTTCCAGCGGACGTGCATCGAGCGCTGGACGGGCCGAGCGCAGGCGGATATCGGGTGCAGCGCTCATCGTTCGATCCGCCCATAACGGTGTTCCAGCCAGCGCAGCAGCACCACCGAGAACAGGCTGATGGCGAGGAAGAAGGCGCCGACCAAGGTGATCGGTTCGATATACCGATAATAGGTATTGGCGACGCTCTTGGCCTGGTTCATCAGTTCCAGCACGGTGATCGCCGACAGCAGCGGCGTCTCTTTGAACATGGCGATGAAATAATTGGCAAGCGCCGGGATCATCGGCGGGATCGCCTGCGGCATGATGATGTGCGTCCAGGTCTGCGTGGCGTTCAGATTGCAGGCCTTGGCCGCTTCCCATTGGCCGCGCGGCACATTATCGATGCCGGCGCGGTAGACCTCGGCTGTGTAGGTGCCGTAATGCAGCCCGAGACCGATGACGCCCGCCACCAGCGGCGGCAACAGGACGCCGAAATCCGGCAGCACGTAGAAGATGAAATAGAGCTGCACCAATAGCGGCGTGCCGCGGATGAACTCGGCAAGGAAGCCGATCGTGCGCGACAGAGCCCTGTTCGGCGAACGGCGCGCCAACGCGATGCCCAGCCCAACGATGGCCGCCAGCACCGAGCCGAGCAGCGTCGCCAGGATGGTGATCTTCACCCCCTGGATCAGCGTCGGCAGGATCTGCCGGACAAAATCCCAATCCCATTCCATTACAGAGCCCGATCCATCAGACGCGCACCCCGTCGAGGCCGCGCGCCATGCGGCGTTCCAGCGACCGCACGCCCCATGAGATGAGTAGCGCCAGCACGAAATAGATGACGAGAATGGTGCTGAACGGCACCAGCGTGTTGCCGGTCTGCGAGCGCACCACCTGCGCCTGGAAGGTCAGGTCGGCAAGCGAGATCAGCGAGACGACGGCGGTGGCCTTGAGCAATTCAATGGCGTTGTTGCCGAAGGTCGGCAGCATCACCAGCAGTGCCTGTGGCAGGATGATATGGCGCATGGCTTGCCAGCGGCCGAGATTGAGCGCGGTGCAGGCCTCGTATTGTTCGCGGCCGATCGACTTGATGGCGCCGCGCACCACTTCCGCCGCATAGGCCCCGACATTCAGGCCCAGCGCCAGCACGCCGGCCTGCAGCGGCGTCAGCGAGATGCCGGCGAAAGGCAGCACGAAATAGGCCCAGAACAGCTGCACGAAGATCGAGGTGCCGCGGAAGAACTCGATATAGGCGGTGGCCAGCGCGCGTAGCACAAAAAACCGCGACAGCCGCCCCAGCCCGGCAAGAAAGGCCATGATCAAGGCCAGCACCGACCCCATCAGCGTCAGCTCGATGGTGACAAGCGCTCCTTGCAAAATCAGGCCGAAATAGCCGGACCATTGGGTCATTGGTCGAAAGGGCTCCGCATTGAATATTTGGCGAGGCGATCACTTCAGCGTCCTTCTCCCCATTCACGGGGAGAAGATGCCGGCAGGCAGATGAGGGGCAGAGCCAATCTGTCAAAAGCTGGGCGTCGCCCCTCATCCGGCGCCCTTCGGGCCACCTTCTCCCCGTCAACGGGGAGAAGGAAGAACGCGCCTACTTCGCCGAGCAGAGCTTGTCGCGGCTCGTCGACATCGCCGCCGCCGCCGAGAAGCCGTAGGGTTCGATGATCTTGGCGAACTCGCCGGACTTCTTCAGTTTCGCCAGCTCGACATCATAGGCATCACGTAGCGCTTCGTCGCCCTTTTTGAAGGCCGCGCCATCGCAATAGACCGGCGCACCGACCACCGGCGCGATGACTTCGAGGTTCGGATCATTGGCTTTCTTGACCAGGTCGTTGATCGACAGCACTGGCAGTGAATAGGCATCGATGCGGCCGTCCTGCAGCATCTTCAGGCCGCTCTGGCCGTCCGGCACGACGATGACGCGCTCGCGCGGCACACCTGCGGTGAGCGCCAGCTTTTCCTCTGTGCCGCCACCGGGTGCGCCGATCGTCGCGCTGGTGTCCTTGGCGACGTCCTCGTAGCTCTTGAAGCCCTTCGGGTTGCCCTTCTTCACCAGCATCGCCTCGGCGTCGCACAGCACCGGTTCCGAATAGGCGACCGCAGCACAACGTTCCGGCTTCATGAACAGGCCGGCGGTGACGACGTCGAAACGGCCGGCCTGCAAGCCGGGGATCATGGCACCATATTCCGAGATAGAGGCGACGATGTCGTTGACGCCAAGGCGTTTGAAGATTTCACGGGCAACGTCAGGCGCCGCACCCGAGACCTTGCCGTCGGCGGCGACCGCCGTATAGGGCGGCTCGTTGGCGATGGCGACGCGGGCAAAGCCTTGCGCCTTGAGCTCTTCGAGCTTGCTGTCATCGGCCGAGCCGGTCGTCGAGGCGGCCAGCACCGCCGTCAGCGCAATACCGGCGACGCCGGCCAAAATGGCAAATTTCTTCATTGTTCCCAACTCCTTGTTTGTCTGTCTTCTTGGCTTGCTTGAGGCGTCGCCGCCTCGCATGGCAGTCAGACCCGATGTCCGGCCGCAATGATCTTCTTCAGGAAACCTTGCGTACGCTCCTGTTTGGGATGGCGGAAAATCTCGTCGGGCTTGCCTTCCTCGACTATTCTGCCGCGATCGAAGAACAGCACCCGGTCGGCGAAGTCATGGGCGAAACCCATCTCGTGGGTGACCAGCAGCATGGTCATGTCGGTCTCGGCGGCGAGCTTGCGCATGACGTTGAGCACCTCGTCGACGAGTTCCGGGTCGAGCGCCGAGGTGACCTCGTCGAACAGCATGATCTTCGGCGACAGCGCCAGCGCCCGGGCAATCGCGACGCGCTGCTTCTGTCCGCCGGAAAGCTGCGCCGGCATCGCTTTGGCCTTGTCGACCATGCCGACCATGTCGAGCAGCTCCATCGCCCGCTTTTCGGCGGCGGCCCGCGGCATGCCTTTGGTCAGCATCGGTGCCAGCGTCACATTGTCGATGACGCATTTGTGCGGAAACAGATTGAACAGTTGGAAGACCATGCCGATCTTCTGGCGCATCTTTGCCAAATGCCGTTCATCCGCCGTCAGCAGCCGGCCGTTACGCTCCATGTGGTACAGCTGCTCGCCGTCGACCTGAATATGGCCGCTGTCGATACGCTCTAGCGTCATCAGGATGCGCAGGATCGTCGTCTTGCCCGAACCCGACGGGCCGATCAGCGCCAGCTTCTCGCCGGGCATGACCTGCATCGAGAGGCCATCCAGCACCTTGAAGGTGCCGAAGCTTTTCGAAATGCCGTCGATCTTGATGATGGGCGCCGACAATGAATTTCCCGTGCTGGAGAAGCTGTACCTTTAACGATGCGGATCGCGGCAAATCATGTCAATCAAGAAAATAATATCATGACAATATTTCGGACTCCGCACAATTCCCCGCCAATTGTTGCCTAGATCGCAAGCAGGAGATGCTCGGGATCGCCGAGCAGAAGCTTGGTGACAACGCCGAGACCGGCACGCAGTTCCCCCTCCGTGGTCGAGCCCAGCGAAATCCGCACGGCTGGATGCCAAGGCATCTGCGAAATGCGAAACGACGTGCCGGGCGCGATCGCCACGCCCTGCAGGCGGGCCTGGGAAACAAAGCCTTCCTCGCCGCGATCATCGGGCAGTTGCAGCCAGACATGCAGCCCGTCGCGATGAGCCCGATAGTCCACTCCGGCGAGCGCCTCGGCGGCGATGTCCAGACGCCGCCGCAAAGCCATCCGCTGCCATCGAACGAGTTCCATCGCGGTGCCGTCGGTCACCCATTTGGTGGCGATCTCGGCCACCAGCGGCGTCGCCATCCAGTTCGAGACGAGGTGGCGGTTGGCAACCGCGGCGACATAACGATCGGGTGCCGCGAGATAGCCGATGCGCAGGCCCGGCACCACGATCTTGGTGAAGGAGGTGACGTAGAGCGTGCGCTCGGGTGCAAACGCCGCGACCGGCGGCGGCCGGTCCTCGACCAGCGGGCCGAGGACGTCGTTTTCGATAATGGCGATGTCATGCCTGCGCGCAACGGCGGCAATCTGTTCGCGCCGGGCGGCGTCCATCAGCGTCGCCGTAGGGTTGATCACCGAGGGCTGCACGAACACCGCGCGGATGTCCGACAGCCGGCAGGCCTCGTCCAGCGCTTCCGGGATCAGGCCATTGTCGTCGATCGGCAAACCCTCGAGGTTGAAACCGAGATAACGCGCCAGCGGGATCAGTGTGTGATGGCCGATCGCCTCGGTGGCGACGGTCGAACCGGGCGGCGCCACGCTCATCAGCGCCACTGTCATCCCTGCGGTGGCGCCGTTGGTCAGGCTGATGTTCTGCGGCGACGCGTCGAGGCCGCAGAAGCGTAGCCACTCGACACCCACCGCGCGGTGGCGCGGGAACACCATGTTCGGCCTGAACGACAGCGCCGAGCTCGACGGCAGGTTTTCGGCGAGCCAGCCCAGCGCCTGCTTCAGCCGCTCCAGATGCATCGGTTCGCAGACCGGCTTCAGGATAGAGAGGTCGATGACCTCACCCAGCCGCTCCGGCAAATAGGGCGGCTCCGGCTCGCGGCGCTGCGTCTGCACGAAGCTGCCGCGGCCGACCTCGCCGGACACCAGCCCGCGGCGGATCAGTTCCTCATAGGCGCGGCTGACCGTCTGCACGGAAAGTTTGAGATCGTCGGCCAGCTGCCGGTGCGTCGGCAACCGGGCGCCATTGGCCAGGCGCCCGTCATGGATGGCCCGCGCGAACTGGTCGGCGAGCGATTGGTAGGCCGGCCGCCGGATAAGAGCGGGATCTGGTCGCCATAATGTCATGACTTATTAGAGATCGAAATCAGTGCAATTGACAATCGAAATAATGCGCCATCATGGTGTCCGGCACTGGAAGTGGACGATCATGGCTGCAGCGAAACTCGATCCGATCGACCTGAAAATCCTCGACGCCATCCAGCGCGACGGGCGCATCACCAAGCTGGCGCTGGCCGAGAAGGTCGGCCTGTCGCCGACGCCGTGTTGGATGCGGCTGCGCAAGCTGGAAAAGGCCGGCATCGTCTCCGGCTATCACGCCAGGATCGCCATGCGTGGCATCGCGCCGGTCGCCACCGTGCTGATGGAGGTGACGCTGGCCAGCCACCGCCAAGCCGATTTCGACCGTTTCGAGCGCGTCATCCGCGACATCCCCGAGATCGTCGCCTGCTGGTCTGTCGGTGGCGGCGTCGATTACCTGCTGAAGGTGATGGCGCGCGACATCGACGCCTATCAGCGGCTGGTTGACACTCTGCTCGAACGCGAGATCGGCATAGACCGCTATTTCACCTACATCGTCACCAAGACGGTGAAGGAGGAGAGTGTGCTGCCAGTGGCCGATCTGCTGCCCGCATCTTCCTGATACAGGAGAGATCGTCTGCCCGGGCGATGCAATAGAGACAATCTCTCTACGTGCAGGCACCGAAACAGCCTCTCTGTTTGCGCGGCAGAGATAGTCTTGCGGCGTCACCCGAACCGGGAGCCCGATGATGTCCGCACATTTTGCCCGCTCGCAGCGCCATGAAGCGCTTGATCGCCTCGCCGACCGACGGCTGCTGCGTGAACTCGCCTATGTCGATGGCCACTGGACGGCAAGCGAGACCGCGGAGAGTTTCGAGGTGACCGATCCGGCCACCGGATCCACCGTCGCTTTCGTTGCCGCGCTCGATGCCCGGCAGACGACGTCGGCGATCGATGCGGCATCGCGCGCCTTTCCCGCCTGGCGCGCATTGCTGCCGCAGGAACGTTCGAAAATCTTGCGCAAATGGTTCGATCTGATCATCGCCGCCAAAAATGACCTGGCGCTGCTGATGACGCTAGAACAAGGCAAGCCGCTGAAGGAATCGCTCGGCGAGATAGACTACGCCGCCTCTTTTGTCGAATGGTATGCCGAGGAGACCAAACGCCTCAACGCCGAAAGCGTCACCAGTCATCTGCCGGGCGCGGAGATGATGGTGCGGCGCGAGCCGCTCGGCGTCGTCGGCGTGGTCACGCCGTGGAATTTTCCAGCGGCCATGCTGACCCGCAAGGCGGCTGCCGCTCTTGCCGCCGGCTGTACCATCGCCGCGCACCCTTCCTCGGAAACGCCGCTGTCCGCACTGGCGCTGGCCGAGCTTGGCGAACGTGCCGGCCTGCCGGCTGGCGTGTTCAACGTCCTCACCGGCAAGGCTTCGACCATCGTTGGGCGGATGTGCGAAGACCCGCGCGTTCGCGCCATGAGCTTCACCGGCTCGACCGAGGTCGGCAGGTTGATCGCCGCGCAGAGTGCGCCGACGATGAAGCGTCTGGTGATGGAGCTCGGCGGTCATGCGCCGCTGATCGTCTTCGCCGACGCCGATTTCGACAAGGCTGTGGCCATCGCGGTCGACGCCAAATTCGCCACCTCCGGCCAGGACTGCCTCGCCGCCAACCGCATCTATGTCCAGCGTCCGCTATACGATCGGTTCTGCGCTGCTTTCGCCAAACGCGTCCAGGCATTGCGGGCCGGCAATGGCCTGGCTGACGACACCGAAATCGGACCCTTGATGCATGAACGCGCCGCCAAGAAGGTCGAGGAGCAGGTGGCCGATGCGCTCGCCAAAGGCGCGCGCTGCCTGACCGGCGGCAAGCGCCATCCGGCCGGGCCGCTGTTTTACCAGCCGACCGTGCTTGCCGACGTTGGAGACGACGCTTTGATCATGCGCGAGGAGACCTTCGGTCCGGTTGCGGCAGTGACGCCTTTCGACAGCGAGGACGAGGTCATCGCCCGCGCCAACGCCACCGAATACGGCCTGGTTGCCTATGTCGTGACTGAGAATGGCGGTAGGCAATTGCGCATGGGTCGCGCGCTCGACTATGGCATGGTCGCCATCAACCGCGTCAAGATCACCGGCGCGCCGATCCCCTTCGGCGGCGTCAAGCAGTCCGGCATCGGCCGCGAGGGCTCGCGTCACGGGCTCGAAGCCTTTACCGATCTCAAATATCTCTGCCTCGACGTTGCGTGAGCCGCGCCCGACACATTTTTCTCAGGAGTAAAAAAATGCTCGACCAGTCAAACGAACTCGCCGCCTGGGATCGCGATCACTTCTTCCATCCCTCGACCCATATGGGCACCCATGCGCGTGGCGAGAGCCCGACGCGTGTGATTGCCGGTGGCGAAGGCGTCACCATCTGGGACAATACCGGTAAGAAGAGCATCGACGCCTTCGCCGGGCTCTACTGCGTCAATGTCGGCTATGGCCGCCAGAAGATCGCCGACGCCATCGCCGCACAGGCCAAGAACCTCGCCTATTACCATGCCTATGTCGGCCACGGCACCGAGGCATCGATCACGCTTTCCAAGATGATCATCGACCGCGCGCCGCAAGGCATGTCGAGGGTCTATTTCGGCCTCTCCGGTTCCGACGCCAACGAAACCAACATCAAGCTGATCTGGTACTACAACAACGTGCTCGGCCGGCCCGAGAAGAAGAAGATCATCTCGCGCTGGCGCGGTTATCACGGCTCCGGCATCATGACCGGATCGCTGACCGGCCTCGACCTTTTCCACAACGCCTTCGACCTGCCGCGTGCGCCGGTCCTGCACACCGAGGCGCCCTACTATTTCCGCCGCGCCGACCGCTCGCTGAGCGAGGAGCAGTTTTCGCAATACTGCGCCGACAAGCTCGAGGAGATGATCCTGGCCGAAGGGCCGGAAACGGTCGCCGCCTTCATCGGCGAGCCGATCCTCGGCACCGGCGGCATCGTGCCGCCGCCGGCCGGCTACTGGGAGAAGATCCAGGCGGTGCTGAAGAAGTACGACGTGCTGCTGGTTGCCGACGAGGTCGTCACCGGCTTCGGCCGGCTGGGCACCATGTTCGGCTCCGACCATTACGGCATCAAGCCCGACCTGATTACCATCGCCAAAGGCCTGACCTCGGCCTATGCGCCGCTCTCCGGAGTCATCGTCTCCGACAAGGTCTGGCAGGTGCTGGTGCAGGGTTCCGACAAGCTCGGCTCGCTCGGCCATGGCTGGACCTATTCGGCGCATCCGATCTGCGTCGCCGCCGGCGTCGCCAACCTGGAACTGATCGACGAGATGGACCTGGTACGGAACGCCGGCGAGACCGGCGCCTATTTCCGCGCCGAGCTGACGAAAGCCGTCGGTGGCCACAAAAACGTCGGCGAGGTGCGCGGCGACGGCATGCTGGCGGCAATCGAGTTCGTCGCCGACAAGAACGATCGCGTGTTCTTCGATGCCTCGCAGAAGATCGGTCCGCAGATCGCGACCGCGCTTGCGGCAAGCGGCGTCATCGGCCGCGCCATGCCGCAGGGCGACATTCTCGGTTTTGCGCCGCCGCTCTGCCTGACGCGGGAAGAGGCAGACATCGTCGTCTCCAAGACGGCCGATGCGGTGAAGAGCGTGTTTGCCAACATCTGAAGAACCGACATGCCAACATCTGAAGAACCGACATGAATGCCATGACCAAGACCATCCCCGCCACCATGGCCGCCGTGCAGTTGATCGGGCACGGCGGACCGGAAAAGCTCGTCTACCGCACCGACGTCAAAGTACCCTCGCCCGCCCCGGGTGAGGTGCTGGTCAAGGTCACCGCTTGCGGTATGAACAACACCGATGTCTGGGTGCGACAGGGCGCGTATGGCACTGAGGAGGATGCCGCCGCTGTGTCGACCTGGCGTCGACAGGGCAATACGCTGACCTTCCCGCGCATCCAGGGCACCGACACGGTCGGCAACATCGTTGCCGTCGGCGACGGCGTGTCGCCGGCTCGCATCGGCGAGCGGGTGATGGTCGATTTCTCCATCTACAATCGCGACGACGATTCACTCGCCGACATCGACTATATGGGCCATGGCCGCGACGGCGGCTATGCCGAATACCAGGCAGTACCGTCCGAAAACGCCCATGTCGTCGATACCGATCTGACCGATGTCGAGCTTGCCACTTTCTGCTGCGCCTATCTCACCGGCGAGCAGATGCTGGAACGCGCCGCGTTGAAAGCCGGCGAGCGGGTGCTGGTCACCGGCGCCTCGGGCGGCGTCGGCTCAGGCATCGTGCAGCTGGCGCGGGCACGCGGCGCCATTCCCTATGCCATTGCCGGCAAGGGCAAGGAAAAGGCGGTGCGTGATATCGGCGCCGAGGCGGTGATCACCCGTGGCGTTGCCGATCTGCCGGCCGCCGTTCGCGCGGCGACCGGGGGCCAGCCGATCGACGTCGTCGCCGATCTGGTCGGCGGCACGATCTTCAACGACCTCCTGCGCATCTTGAGGCCGGAAGGCCGCTATACCACGGCTGGTGCAATTGCCGGCCCCGTCGTGCAGCTAGATCTGCGCACCATGTATCTGAAACAGCTGCAACTGCATGGCTCGAGCCAGGGCACACGGGCGGATTTCCGCCGCATCGTGCGCTACATCGAGGAGAAGAAGATCCGGCCGCTGGTCGGCGGCGTCTACAAGCTGTCCGATTTCCATCGCGCCCAAGCCGATTTCATCGCCAAGGATTTCGTTGGCAAGCTGGTCGTCGTGCCGGATGCGGTCGGCATCGCTAAATAGCGCGATCAGCTTGGCGATCGGACCTGCTTGACGGCAGCCTCGAGCGATCTTTCAAACGCGTCGATCACCTGGTCGACCTGCGGCTCGGTGATGATCAGCGGCGGGCAGAAAGCAAGCGCATCGCCCATATTGCGCGAGATGACGCCGTTCTGCTGCATGAAGCCGTTGACGAGCCCGCCCAGTTCACCGGTCTTCCCCCACGGCGCCTTGTTCGCCTTGTCGCCGACCAGTTCGACCGCCGCGATCAGGCCGATGCCGCGCACCTCGCCGACAAGCGGGTGCGAAGCGAGCGTGCGCAGCCGCTTCTGCATATGCGCGCCGACCGCACGCGCATTGCCGACAAGGTCGCGCTCCTCGATCAGCTTCAGGTTCTCGAGCGCGACCGCTGCCGCAACAGGATGGCCGCCGCCGGTGAAGCCGTGGCCGAAGGTGCCGATACGATTGCTTTCGTCGGCAATCGGCTGGAACACCTTGTCGTTGATCAGCAAGGCCGAGATCGGCAGATAGGACGAAGAGATCTGTTTCGACAGCACCATGATGTCGGGCCTGATGCCGAAGGTCTGCGAGCCGAACATCTCACCTGTCCTGCCGAAGCCGCAGATCACCTCGTCGGCGACCAGCAGGATGTCGTATCTCGACAGCACCGCCTGGATCTTTTCCCAGTAGCCGGAAGGCGGAACAATGACGCCGCCAGCACCCATGATCGGTTCGCCGAAGAAGGCGGCGATGGTTTCCGGTCCTTCGGCCAGGATCAGCTTTTCCAGCTCGTCGGCGAGCCGGCTCGAAAACTGCTCTTCGTTTTCACCCGGCAGCGCCTCGCGCCAATGGTGCGGTGTCGAGGTATGCAGCACATTGGCGATCGGCAGATCGAACGAGATGTGGTTGTTGGGCAGTCCGGTCAGGCTCGCCGAGGCAATGGTGACGCCGTGATAGCCCTTCTTGCGGCTGACGATCTTCTTGCGCGCCGGCTGGCCGAGCGCATTCGACCGGTACCAGATCATCTTCATGGCCGTATCGTTGGCCTCGGAGCCGGAATTGGTGAAATACGCCTTGCTCATCGGCACCGGCGCCATCTGCACCAGTCTCTCGGCGAGATCGATCAGCGGCGAATGCGATTTGGAGCCGAAGTCGTGATAGTAAGGCAGCTTCGACATTTGCCGTACCGCCGCATCGACCAGCCGCCTCTCCGAAAAACCGACCGCGACGCTCCAAAGCCCGGCCATCGCCTCGATATAACGGTTGCCGGCAAGGTCCTCGACATAGATGCCGTCGCCCTTCTCGATGACGAGCGGCCCTGCCTCCTGATGCGTGCGGGCGTTGGTGTAGCCATGCATGTGAAAGCTTATGTCGCGGGCTTCGGGGGAGTTCGGTCGTGCGTCCATGATGGCTCCTGTGCGGGTCCGCATCGGCAGGCCCCGTGCATTATGCGGTTTGATGCATCTTTCTCGAACGATATAGTGTCAAGCGCTTTCGACAGGGCCAGTGGATGGATGGACGCATGCAGAACTTCGGCTTGACCTGATCGTGGACCAAATCGACTGCATTGTCGCCGGCGCCGGCGTCGTTGGCCTGGCGATCGCGCGAGAGATGGCGAAGCGCGGCATCGACACGCTGGTGCTGGAAGCCGAGAGCGCCATCGGCACCGGAACAAGTTCGCGCAATTCCGAGGTCATCCACGCCGGCCTCCACTATCCACTTGGATCGCTGAAAGCCCGGTTCTGCGTGGCGGGCCGGGAAAAGCTCTATCGCTACTGCGACGAGCGTGCGATCCCGCATTTGCGCTGCGGCAAGCTCATCGTCGCCACAAATGCCGAACAGGAGCCGGTGCTCGCCTCGATCCGGGCCAATGCGCGCGCTTGCGGCGCCGGCGACCTGGCGCCCTTGAGCGAAGCCGAGGCACATGCGCTGGAGCCCAGCCTCAAGTGCACGGCGGCGCTGCTGTCGCCGGCCACCGGGATCGTCGACAGCCATGCCCTGATGCTTGCCTTGCTGGCTGATGCCGAGGAGCACGGGGCGGCACTCAGCCTCAACACCCGCGTCGCCGCCGGCCGCATCGAAGCGGGCCGCGTCGTGCTCGACACGGTGGACGCTACCAGCGGCGAGCGCTTCGAGATCGCTACCACACGCTTCGTCAATGCGGCCGGGCTTAGCGCCGCAGCGCTTGCCCGCTCGCTTGAAGGGCTAGATCAGCAGTTCGTGCCAAAGCTCCATTACGCCAAAGGCAATTATTTTTCGGTGGCCGGCCGGGCGCCCTTCTCGCGGCTGATCTATCCAGTACCCGAACCAGGCGGACTCGGTGTTCATCTGACGCTCGATCTCGACGGCGTCACCCGCTTCGGGCCGGACGTCGAATGGACTGATCAACTCGACTATCGCGTCGATCCAGCTCGTGGCGAGCGCTTCTACAGCGAGATCCGCAAATACTGGCCGGACCTGGCCGATGGCAGC
Organism: Mesorhizobium sp. M0815; assembly: GCF_040319995.1. NCBI lineage: Bacteria > Pseudomonadati > Pseudomonadota > Alphaproteobacteria > Hyphomicrobiales > Phyllobacteriaceae > Mesorhizobium > Mesorhizobium sp. M0815. Next base: position 87,753 of record NZ_JAMYOU010000018.1, read on the forward strand.
CTGCAGCCCGCCTATAGCGGCATCCGGCCAAAACTGTCCGGTCCCGGTGAGGCCAATGCCGACTTCGTCATCCAGGACGTGGCGGTGCATGGCGTGGACAGCCTGCTCAACCTGTTCGGCATCGAAAGCCCCGGCCTGACCTCCTGCCTGGCGATTGCCGATCATGTCGCGCAGCGCCTCGCGCCGAAGTTGTAGCGTGCGGCGCCCGCGCCACGATCTGAGGCGCATTGCGTGAACTTTCAGGCGCAAGTCGCCTAAGAGGCACATCGCGCACTTGCAGCCCGCTCCGCGCTCTGATTCCCTGCATTCTGGGCTGTTCTGATTCGCACTGCCCGGTTCAAAGTTTTCGCAGTGCGCCCGGGACAAGCTTCCAGCGACCACTCGGCGTATCCAGGGAGAACGGCAATGAACACCGCGACGAGGCCGGTAATCTCGGAGATGAGGCCTAAGATCACCGTCGTCGGGGTCGGCGGCGGCGGCGGCAACGCCGTCAACAACATGATCGCCGAAGGCCTGCAGGGCGCGGAATTCATCGTCGCCAACACCGATGCCCAGGCCCTTGCCATGTCGAAGGCAACGAGGCTGATCCAGTTGGGCGCTCATATCACCGAAGGTCTGGGCGCCGGGTCCCTGCCCGAGGTCGGCCGTGCCGCGGCCGTGGAATCCATCGACGAGATCATGGATCACCTTGCTGGAACGCATATGTGCTTCGTGACCGCCGGTATGGGAGGTGGAACCGGAACAGGTGCCGCGCCTGTTATAGCGCAGGCAGCGCGGGCAGCTGGAATACTGACCGTCGCCGTCGTCACCAAGCCATTCGTCTTCGAAGGCAGGCGCCGCATGCACGCTGCCGATGACGGCATCGAGCGCCTGCGCGAAAGCGCCGATACCGTCATCGTCATCCCCAACCAGAACCTGTTCAGGATCGCCGACGCCAGAACCACGTTCGCCGACGCATTCGCCATGGCCGACCGGGTTCTCTATGCAGGTGTCGGCTGCATCACCGATCTGATCGTCAAGGAAGGGCTGATCAATCTCGACTTCGCCGATGTGAAGTCGGTGATGCGCGACATGGGCCGCGCCATGATGGGAACCGGCGAGGCCGCCGGAGAAGGCCGTGCCAAGAAGGCGGCGGAAGCGGCAATCGCCAACCCGCTGCTCGACGAAGCTTCGATGATGGGCGCCAAGGGCGTCCTTGTCTCGATATCGGGCGGCATGGACATGACGCTGTTCGAGGTCGATGAAGCGGCTACCCGCATCCGCGAGGAGGTCGACAACGATGCCGACATCATCGTCGGCGCCATCTTCGACAAGGCACTCGCCGGAAAATTCAGGGTGTCGGTCGTCGCCACCGGCTTGCGGCGTGGCCTGGAGATTCCACTGCTGGCGGAACCGGAAGTTCGAATGAACTGAACGCGTATCGCGTGCGGCTCGCTCAGCCGATTGCCAGCCTCTCCTCACCAGGGCCGCGCGCCGTCGATGACTTCCATGGCGCGTGCAGCGAAATGGCCGGCCAGCGGTGCCACATCCGCCGCATCGGCCGCAACCGCGCTGCCGGCCAGCACACGGTCGGCGATGCCGACGAAGATCACCGCAAAGCGGAACATGGCAAACACCAGATGGAACCGTTGCAGCGGCGCCGTCGGCACGGCGTGGGCGAAGTAATGATCGAGGAATTCGCGTTGTGTCGGAATCCCGAGCGCGGCCTGATCGAGGCCGAGGATGCCGCCATATTCGTCAGGCGAGGAATGCCAGGGCATCGAGCAGAAGCCGAGATCGGCAAGCGGATTGCCAAGCGTCGATAACTCCCAGTCGAGTATGCCGATCACTTCGGGCCGCTCGGGATGGAAGATGAGATTGCCGAAACGGAAGTCGCCATGCGCGATCGAGACGTGGCCGTCATCTGGCGGAAGATGTCGCGGCAGCCATTCGGCGACGGCTTCGAGCGCGGTGATGCGCTCGCTCGGCGATTCCCGCAACTGTCTGGTCCAGCGCGCGATCTGTCGCTCAAAATAGTTCCCGGGACGGCCATAATCGCCGAGCCCGACTTCTTCCGGCCGGACTGCGTGCAGCTTTGCCAGCGCCTCGGCCATGCCGAAATAGATGCCGCGCCGCTCGTCCGGCGCCAGTCCCGGCAACGCACCATCGTGGAACACCCGGCCGTCGAGCCGCTGCATCAGATAGAACGGCGTGCCAAGCGGCTCGTCGCCGTCGTGAAAGAGCACCGGCCGCGGCACCGGCACCTCTGTCTCCGCGAGCGCTTCGATCACCCTGTATTCGCGATCGACGGCATGAGCGCCGCGCAGGATCGGTCCCGGAGGTTTCTTGCGCAGCACCATGCGGCGGCCGCCATAGTCGACGAAATAGGTCGGATTGGATTGGCCGCCGACGATCCGCTCAAGCGACATCTGGCCATCGCCAAAATGCGCTCTCAGAAAATCCTCCAGGCGCGTTGGATCGAAATCCGTCCTCATTGCCGGCTCAGCCGTTCCCGCTGCGACCTGTGTCATCTTGCGTGCCGGCTTCGACATGCCAGCGCCAGAAGCCTGTACCTTCCTCGTTGAGGAAGCGATTGAGCACCATCTTGTGAACCTCGTCGGCGCCGTCGACCAGGCGAGCCTGGCGGGCATAGCGGTAGATCCATTCGAGCACAGTGTCTTTCGAATAGCCGCGGGCGCCGTTGATCTGGATCGCCACGTCGGCGGCGTCATGCAGCACATTGGCGACCTGGATCTTGGCCATGGAAACCTCCTTGCGGGCAAAGCCACCGCGATCGAGCTCCCAGGCCGCCTTCATCACCAGCAAGCGACCGATCTCGATGCGCATGGCAAGGTCGCCGAGCAACAGCTGGATACTCTCGCGGTCGGCCAAAAGCTGCCCGAAGCCGCTACGCTCGGCGGCATAAGCGCGCGCGATTTCGACGCAGCGCTTGGAAAGGCCGAGCCAGCGCATGCAATGGGTGAGCCGCGCTGGACCGAGCCGGACCTGGGTAACCCTGAGGCCGCTGCCTTCGCCGGCAAGCACGTCCTCGACCGGGATTTCAAGCCCGTCGAATTCCAGCTCGCAATGGCCGCCATGTTCTTCCGGTCCCATGATCTCGATGCGCCGCAGGATCCGCCAGCCCGGCTGGTCCTTGTGGAACAGCAAGGCCGAAAGGCCGTGACGCGGATCGTCCGAGGTGCGTGCGACAAGGATGAAATGGCTCGCCTCTTGCGCCCCGGTGATAAACCATTTGCGGCCGCTGACGACATATCTGTCGCCGCGCCGCTCGGCTCTGGTCATGATCATCGACGGGTCCGACCCGCCGCCCGGATGCGGTTCCGTCATTGCGAAAGCCGAGCGCACCTTGCCATCGACGATCGGCTTCAGCCATCTCTGTTTCTGCTCCGGCGTCCCCAACCGTTCCAGCACCATCATGTTGCCGTCGTCGGGAGCCGCGGAATTGAACACGACCGGACCGAAGATCGAGCGGTTCATCGCCTCATAGCAGACAGCTATATCCACCTTGGAAAGGCCCGCCCCGCCAGTCTCGGGTTTCAACTGCAGGCACCACAGGCCAGCCGCCTTCGCCTTTGGCCGCAGCGTTTCGAGCAGCGGCAGCGCGATGTTGCCATGGCCGTCATAGGAAGCCTTGTCTGCCTCGAGCGGCAGGATTTCGCGCTCGACGAAATCGGCGATCCGGCTGCGGAAGGCCTCGGTGCGGACGGGGATGTCGAAATTCATGGCGCTCACAACGATGAAACGAGATGCCGCCATCGATCTCGATGGTCGAAACGGTAGTGTAGCTGCCGGCATCGAATGTGAGCAACGGCAATGGCGATACCAGCCTGTGAGCTGCCGATACCGGTCGACTTCCAGGATCAGGCTTACTCAGTTTCGTTTTGCCACGTCCGCGACGCTTTGCGGCGTAATGTCGGGACTGGTCCCGCCCCACTTGACGCGCAAGTAATTGCCGAGATCCACGACTTCCTGGTCGGTCAGCAGTTCACGGAAGCCCGGCATGTCCTGCCGCGCTTCGCCGTTCGGATAGATGCGAGCCGGAAGGCCGTCCAGCACGATTACCAGCAAATTGTGGGCGCTCGGCAGGCGCAGCGACACATTGGTGGTCACTGCCGGCGCGACATGCGGCGTGCCTTCGCCGTTCAGGCCATGACAGCCGGAACAGGCCTCGACATAGACGCGTCGGCCGGCGGCAGCCTCGGTCGCGGCAGACGGCTTGCCGGGTTCGGGTGCGGACGCCGCCTCGCCGATCAGATAGGTCGCAATCGCCTTGGCGTCCGCCTCGTCCAGATGCCGTGTCGAATTGTGCACCACGTCGAACATGCCGAAGCTCATCACCCCCTCCGGCCCAAGCCCGGCGCGCATGTAAGCGGCGAGACCGTCGCGGTCGAAGCCGAACCGCGCCAGGCTGGCCGTGGTGATGTCCGGTGCGTCGACATTGTCGATCCGCGCGCCCTGGAGATATCGGCTCGGGATCGTGGCCATGGTGAAATCGCGTGGCGTGTGGCATTCGCCGCAATGGCCGAGTGCATCAACCAGATAGCGTCCGCGATGCCAGTCCGGCGATTTGGCCGCGTCCTCGGCAACCGTTCGGGAGGGAAGATTAATCAGGTTCCAGAAGGTCATGAACCGGCGGACATAGGGGAACGGAAAGCTGCCCGCCCGATTCGCCTGCCGGATCGGCTCGCGTGTCATCAGGAAGGCGTAGATCGCATCGACATCTGCCTCCGTGAGCCGCCGATAGGACGTATAGGGCATGGCCGGATAAAGATGCCGGCCATGCGCCCCGACGCCGTCGCGGACGGCGCGATGGAAGTCGGCCCGGGTCCAGGCGCCGATGCCGGTCTCTTTGTTCGGCGAAATGTTGGAGGCGTAGAGCGTGCCGAAGGGCATGGCAAAGGCGAGACCGCCGGCGAAGGGCGCGCCGCCCGGCGCCGTATGACAGGCGGCGCAATCGGCCGCCTGGGCAAGATACCGGCCCTGCGGAGCCAATTTTTGCATCTCCTCGGCTGACAACGGCCTATCGACCACCGCGCTGACGGCGCTCTTTTCGAACAGGCCGAGGAAGACCGCCAGCGCTGCGATCACAGTGACCGCCAGACCGAGAATTAGAAAGCGCGGCAGGCGGAATATCCAGGGGCGCCTCATCATCGCGCCTCAGCCCTGTACCAGCCCGGGCGTGCTCAGGATCACGTCACGAACGGCCTCGTAATAGCGGACATAACCGGTGCAACGGCAGATATGCGGCGCAAGCGCCTGCTCGATCGGTTCGGGTGTTGAACAGTTGGGCAAACTTACGCATATGTTTGATCGAGACGCAATAATTAATTTACAAAATTAAGGAATAAATCCGTGAAGCTCAAGGGTGACCCGAGCACGACCCGGGCGATGAACCGGAGACTGATCCTCAATCTCTTGCGGCAGGAGGGTCCGCGCAGCCGGGCCGACATAGCGTCCGTTACCGGCCTCAGTCCGGCGGCCGTCACCTTCGTCGTGGCGGACCTCATCGAGGATGGCCTGCTGATCGAGGGCAAGACAGTCGTGGGCTCGGCCGGGCGCCGCCCTATCCCGGTGGATATCAACTACGCAAACGGCCTCGCCATAGGTTTCAAGCTGATGGTCGGGTCGGTCGAATGCGTGGTCACCGATCTTGCGACCAATCCGCTGGGTTCCATGCGCGTCAAGCTCTCGGACAGCGATCCCGACCGTATTACAAAGGCGTTGGCCAAGGCGGTGCCGGAGCTGATTGCGATTGTCGATCGGCCCGGCGCCAAGCTTGCCGGGATCGGCGTTTCAATGCCTGGCGTTATAGACAACCAGAAGGCCGTGTGTATCCGCAGCAATCGCTATAACTGGGACAACGTTCCCCTTGGCCCGATGCTGGCCGAACGGGTGGACGTCCCCGTGTGGCTTGAGGACGACACCAATGCCTACGCCATTGCCCAGCAACTCTTCGGCCTCGGACGCCAGCACCGCAATATGGCGGTGCTGGCGATCGGCGTCGGGATCGGCTGTGCGCTCGTCTTCGAAGGCAAACTCTATCGCGGTGCGAACGGTGCTGCCGGCAAATTCGGTCACACCTCCTATGAGGAGAACGGCCGCCTTTGCGAGTGCGGAAAACGCGGCTGCCTGATGGCCTATTACGCCGAGCCGGCGATCCTGCGCACATGGCGCGAAGCCACCGGGCACGACGAAGCGGATTGCAAAGCGACCCTTATGGAAGCCTTGGCAGACCGCGAACCGCGAGCCGTCGCCATTCTCGAAGAAGCCGGACGTGGCATCGGCCGGCATCTCGCCAATCTTGTCAACATCACCGACCCGGAGGTCATTGTTGTCGGCGGTGAAGCGGTATCGTTTGGCGACGCGCTGTTTGGCCCGATGCGGGTGATGCTCGGGCAAAACACCTTTCGACAAGCACCGCCAATGCTGCTGGACTGGGAGGACAATTCCTGGGCAAGAGGGGCGGCTGCACTGGTGACGCAGAAGCTCTTCGATTTCGAGACATCGGCCGGCAACGCCGCGCCGCTTTCAAAGCGGGCTTTATGGTCGGCATAGGCGAGTGAAATAGACAGCCCTGCGCCTCAGGCCGCCCGAACGCTGCGCGCTCCGCGCGTCCAGGCCGGCAGCCAATCGCCATGCGCAACCAGCAAATCATCGACCAGCGACCATATCTGGTCGAGGTCGAGCTCAGCCGCCGTGTGCGGGTCCATCATCGCCGCGTGATAGATGTGCTCGCGGTTCTCGGTCATCAGCGCCTGGACCGTCAGCTCCTGGACGTTGATATTGGTGCGGATTAGCGCAGTAAGCTGCACCGGCAGGTCGCCGATGAAGGTGGGTTGAATGCCGGAGGCGTCGACGAGGCACGGCACCTCGGCCGCGCAATTATATGGCAATGACGTGATGCAGCCATTGTTGCGGACATTGCCGTAGATCACCGACGGCTCGCCGGTCCAGACCGAATTCATGATCGAGGACGCATATTCCTTCGACTGCTCCACTTCGATCTTGTCAGCCGAGCGATAGGCTTCCGCTTGCCCCTTCCAGCGTTCGATCTGCTCGATGCAGCGCTTCGGATACTCGTCGAGCGGGATACCGAATTTCTCGATCAGATCTTCGCGCCCGTCCTTGATGAAATAGGGCGTGTATTCCGCGAAATGTTCGGAGCTTTCAGTGACGAAGTAACCGAGGCGCTTCAGCATCTCGTAGCGCACCTTGTTCGGGCAGCGCGGGTTCCACCCCGGCTTCGGCGCCCGCCCTTCGCTATAGGCGCGCAGCAGATCCGGATAGAGGTTGCGATAGGTGCCGTCCGGCTGGCGATGCTCGAACTTCAGGTAGAAGGCCATGTGATTGATGCCGGCCGAGCGATAGCGAATCTCCTCGTAGGGAATGTCGAGATCATGCGCCAGCTCCATTGCCGTGCCTTGCACCGAATGGCAGAGGCCGACCTGCTTGATGTCGGGGTATTTCTCCGCGATCGCCCAGGTGTTGATCGCCATCGGGTTGACATATTGCAGCATGATAGCCTGCGGGCAGACCGCGAGCATGTCTTCGCAGATCTTCCACAGATGCGGCACGGTTCTCAAGCCTCGCATGATGCCGCCGACGCCGAGCGTATCGGCGATGGTCTGGCGCAGCCCGTATTTCTTCGGAACTTCGAAGTCGGTGACCGTGCAGGGCTCGTAGCCGCCGATCTGGAAGGCGACGACGACGAAATCGGCGCCCGCCAGCGCCTTGCGCTGGTCCGAATAGGTTTCGGCTTTGGCCTTTACGCCAAGCGTCGAGATCAACTTGCCAACGACGATTGCACTTTCTTCAAGTCTTTGCGGATTGATGTCCATCAGTGCGATCGTCGCGCCGGATAAAGCCGGACGCTGCAATATGTCACCAACGATGTTCCTCATGAACACCGTCGAGCCAGCTCCGATGAAAGCGACCTTGGGATTTCTTGCCACAATAACCTCCGGCATAACAATCAGGCTACCTCGAAAGCGGCTTTGACCAGCCGTTCGGTATAAGCGGTTTTGGGATGGGACAGGACTTCGTCGACAGGCCCCTCTTCGACGATCCGGCCGTGCTGCATGACGATGACGCGATGGCACAGCGCCCGCACGACTTTGAGATCGTGCGAGATGAAGATGTAGCTCAGGCCCCGTTCGCGCTGCAGCTTGCGCAGCAGTTCGATGATCTGCGCCTGGACCGAGAGATCCAGCGCCGATGTCGGCTCGTCGAGTACGATGAATTCCGGTTCGAGCGCGACGGCGCGGGCAATCGCAATACGCTGGCGCTGGCCGCCGGAAAACTCGTGCGGGAAGCGCGACAGGATATCGCCCGGCATGCCGGCGCTGATCAGTGCCTCGCGCACCCGCTCGATCCGATCGTTCCTCGTGGCGCCGATGCGGTTGACGACAAGCCCTTCCTCGATGATCTGGCCGATCGTCATGCGCGGGTTGAGCGACGAGAACGGGTCCTGGAAGACGACCTGCATGCGCGACCGCAGCGGCCGCATCTGCGCCCGCGAACAGCCATGGATCGGCTGGCCATCGAAATAGATCTCGCCGCTGTCCGTGGTGTTGAGCCTGAGCAACGCCTCGCCGAACGTGGTCTTGCCCGATCCGGATTCGCCGACGAGGCCCAGCGTCTCGTGCCGCCGGAGGGTCAGGCTGAGGCTGTCGACGGCGACAAGTTCGCGCAGATCCGGCTTCATGAACGTGCCGTGCCGCAGCATGAAGGAGACGCGCACACCCTTGGCCTCAAGAATGACGTCGGCGCCTTCCGGCAACGGATTTGCCTGGCCGCGCGGCTCGGAGGCAAGCAGGTGGCCTGTGTAGGGATGCTGCGGATTGGCGAACAGCTTCTCCGTCACATTGTGCTCGCGCATCTCCCCATGCTGCATGACGTAGACATAGTCGGAGAACTGCCGCACCACGGTCAGGTCGTGCGTGATCAGGATCACCGCCATGCGCAGTTTCTTCTGCAGGTTGCGGATGAGATTGAGGATTTGCGCCTGAACCGTCACGTCGAGCGCCGTCGTCGGCTCATCGGCGATCAGCACGTCCGGATCGTTGGCCAGCGCCATGGCGATCATCACACGCTGGCGCTGACCGCCGGAAAGCTGGTGCGGATACTGCTTCAGCCGCGCCTGGGGCTCAGGAATTTGCACCTGCTGCAGCAGCTCGAGCGCCCTTGCCTCGGCCTGCCTGCGGCTCATCTTGCGATGCACCCGTATCGCCTCGACGATCTGGCTGCCGATCGTGTAGATCGGGTTGAGCGAACTCATCGGCTCCTGGAAGATCATCGAGATGCGGTCGCCGCGCAGTTTGCGCCGGGCACGCTCGGAAAATTTCAGGATGTTCGCCCCATTGTATTCGACGGTCGATTTCGGCGACACGACCGCACGCTTCGACAACAGTCCCATGACGGTGCGCGCCGTCACCGACTTGCCCGATCCGGACTCGCCGACAATGGCGATCGTCTCGCCGCGATAGAGCTGGAAGGAGATGTCCTTGACCGCTTCCACCATGCCGTGCTCGACCTTGAAATCGACGGCGATGTTGCGGGCATCGATGACCGGGTTTTCCGAACGTCCATCATGGTCGAGCCGGACAGGCGGTGCGAAAGATTTGACGAGCGCGTGTTGCATCATGTCACGTCAATAAGGATCGACTGCATCGCGCAGTCCGTCGCCAAGCGCGTTGAACGCGAAGACGGTGACAAGCACGAAGCCGACCGGCGAGAGGATCCAGGGATAGGTGCCAATGACCGAATAGGTGGCGGTGTCTTGCAGCATCAGCCCCCAGGAGATCAGTGGCGGCTTCACCGCGAAGCCGAGAAAACCGAGGAAGGATTCGAGCAGGACGACACTGGGGATCGCCAATGTGACGGCAACGATCACGTGGCTCATCACGTTTGGGAAAATGTGCTGCATGATGATGCGGCCATCCGTGGCGCCGACCGCCATCGCCGCACGGACGTAGTCGATTCGCGCCAGCGCCAGGGTCTTGCCGCGCACCTCGCGCGACATCTGCGCCCAGCCAAGCGCCGACATGACGACGATCACGAAGGCCAGGAAGACATTTGTCGGCGCCGTCACCGGAACCAGCGACGTTAGCGCCAGATAAAGCGGCAATTGCGGAAATGCGAGCACCAGTTCGACGAAGCGCTGGACCCAGACATCGAATGTGCCGCCGAAATAACCCGACACCATGCCGACCGTCGTGCCGATCACGGTGACGATGAAAACCACGGTCAATGCGATCATCAACGAGATGCGCGAACCGTAAATCGCACGAGCCAGCACATCGCGGCCGAATTTGTCGGTGCCAAGGAAGTGCACCGGCTGGCCGTCGGTCGAGCCGAAGAAGTGCCGGTTCGCGGGAAGCAGGCCGAGCAGTCTGTACTCCGCTCCCTTGACGAAGAAGCCGAGCAGCCGCGGATGGTCGTAGTCCGGCCCGACGACGGGTTGGAAGGTAACCGGGTCGAGGTCTTCCGAATCCGCCAGGGCATAGACGCGTGGCTGGAAGACGAAGTTGCCGTCCTTGTCATGGAAGCTCATCATCTGCGGCGGGGCGAAGCCGACATCGGTCACCTTGGGATCCATCGGTGCGAAGAAGTCGGCAAACACCGCCAGCAGCACCAGAAACGCGACCAGGATGAGCCCGGCCATGCCGGTCCAGGACCGTTTCAGGCGGCGCCAGACGAGTGCGATGTAGCTCTCATTGCCGCGCGGCTTGATCTTGGCCGGCTCCTCGGCAAGTGGCGGCAGCGAGGGCTCGAACACAAGCATCTCAGGACCCTGCATATTGGCGCACACGCGGATCGAGCATGACGAGCAGCATGTCGGCGATGATGTTGCCGACGATCAGCGTCGCCGACAGCACCATCATGAAGGTCGCCGTGACATAGACGTCGCCAACCGCCATCGAACCGACGATCGCCGGGCCGACGGTCGGCAGGGCAAAGATGATCGCAGTCTCGATCTCGCCGGTCAGCATATAGGGCAGCACCACGCCCTGATACATGACCAGCGGATGCAGCGCATTGGGCACCGCATGGCGCATCACGACCGCACCACCGCTGAGACCCTTGGCGCGAGCGGTTTCGACATATTGCGCGTTCAGCGTGTCGAGCAAATTGCCGCGCATCACCCGCATGTTGTAGGCGAGCCCGCCAAAGGTGGCGATGGCGACAACCGGCCAGACATGCCGGACGAGATCGACGAACTTCGCCCAGGACCACGGGGCCCCGCCAAATTGCGGCGAAAAGAAGCTGCCGATCTCGGACACATTGAACTGGAAGACCAGCAGGTAGACGATGATCAGGGCCATCAGGAAGCGCGGCACCGTCATGCCGAGGAAGGAAATCGCTGACAGCGTACTGTCGATCCAGCTGTACTGTCTGGTCGCCGCCCAGATGCCAAAGCCGATGCCCAGCACCGAAGCCAAGAGATGGCAGACAAGCGCAAGCAGCAGCGTGCGCGGCAGCCGCTCGCCCACCACGTCGGCGACGGGCTTGTTGTAATACAGGCTGTAGCCGAAGTCGCCGCGGGTGACGATGCCGGCGATCCAGTTCAGGTATTGGAGCGGAACCGGCTTATCGAGGCCATGCTCCACGCTATAAGCCTTCGCCTGCGCATCGGCCTCGGCAAAGGAGGCTCCACCCTGGTTGATGAGCTGCAAGCGGATGTAGTCGGCATAGTTGCCCGGCGGGGCCTGGATGATCGCGAAGGTAACCACGCTCAAAATGGCGAGAACCGGTAATGCGGATGCTATGCGCATAAGCAGAAATCGCAGCATCGGCCGTTTCTCTCCTCGCTCGGTTTCAGTTATCCCCTTGCCGCTGGCTTTGTCCCGGCCGCGCCAGCAGCGCGGCCGGGAATTTTCAAGTCAGGGGAGGAAACTCAGTTCGTCGGACCCTTGTCGCCGGGCTTTCCGGGAAGCTGTTCGGGGAACAGTTCATATTTCTGCTGCTTGTCGACAGCGACCCAGACCCTTTCACGAATGATCGAATCTTCGGCCCAGTTGAACATGAAGATCGGCGTTCCCTGCGGGATATTGGAGAAGCGGTTGTTGATGATCAGCGCGCCGGGATATTCGGTCAGCCCGACGGTATAGACGTGTTGCGTCGAGATCTTCTGGAACTGCTTCATCAGGCTGGCGCGCTCGTCGTTGTCCTGCGCCGAGACGAACTTGTTGACGATGTCGACGAGGTCCTTCTCGAACGGCATCAGATCGACCTGGCCGTTTTCCGGAGCGCGATGGTTCCAGCTTGTGCGTGGGCCGATCGGCGCCAGTTGCTCGGTGTTCTGTACGACCGAGGTGAGCTCCTCATCATTGCGCCTGACCATCCAATCGAAACGGCCAGAATACATGGACGCGTCGCGCTGGACGCCGTTCAACCCGTTCAGGACAACGCGAAGACCTAGCCTCTCCATCTGGCCGACGACGCCCTCCGCGAGGCTCTTGTCGGTGGTGTAGTCATTGTTGACGAGCATCACGATCTCGACATTCTTTCCGCCGGCGGTGCCGGCAGGAAAATTGACGAAGCCGTCGCCGTCGCTGTCCTTCAGGCCTGCCTTGGCGAGTTCCGCCTTGGCGCCTTCGAGATCGAAGGGGTAGTAGACCGTCGACTTCCGGTCGTAGAAGCTCGTACCCGAGGAGAAGCCGCCCGGATAGATGGCGGTGAACGGACCCTTGACCAGCGAGTCGCCGAGCGCCTTGCGGTCGAGCGCCATGGTAACGCCCTTGCGGAAATCCTCGTTGCGGTTCAGCTCGCGAACCGCCTGCCCACGCTCGTCGGGATTGCCCCAGCCGTTGGCGGAGAAGTTCATCCGCAGATTATAGCCGATCAGCCGCGGACCGAAGGCAAGCCGGGCCGGCGCGTCCTTTTGCGCCGCCCGCTTCAGCGAGGCGACGAAATTCTCCGGCTGCTCCAGATTGGAGATGTCGGCCGCCCCCGACACCGCCTGAACGTCGCGGTCGGCCCAGGTCGATAATTTGTAGTGCAGTTCATTGAGATACGGCAGTTGGTTGCCCTTCTCGTCGACCTTCCAATAGTACGGATTACGGCGCATGACGATGATGTCGTCGGGGCGGTATGCCACCGGCACCCAGGCACCCATCACGGGCATGTTCATATATTCCGGCGGGAACGCGTTCTTGAACTGCTCGTAAGTGTTCTTCGAGTATTTCGGATGCTGCGGCTTGAGGATGTGCGACGGTCCGGGGCAGAACTTGCCGTAAGCCATGGCGTAGAGGTGTTGCTTCGGAAAGGCGTCCTTGAAGGTCCACTCGACGGTGTAGTCGTCGATTTTCTTCAGCGTCGTGCCGACGCCGAAGGTCTCCTGCGTGGCGCCGTTCAGCGGCGAGACATTGGGGTCGATCACCTCGTCGTCCCAGTAGAACATCACATCGTCGGCGTTGAACGGAACGCCGTCCGACCATTTCGCGCCCTCGACCAGATGCATCGTCAGCGTGTGGCCGTCCTTCGACCAGCCCCAGCCCCTGGCGAGGTTCGGCAGCGGCTCGGTGTCCTTGGCTTCGACCTGGAAAAGCGGGGCCGTTCGCGTAAGGCATTCGGAGAGGCCGATGTCGATGCCGCCCCAGCCTTGCGTCTGCCCCGCGCCGTAGTTCCAGCCCTCCGGCCGGCCGCCGATGACATGGCGCATCGTGTCACCGTAGACGCCGACGCCGTCCGGCATGTTGCCGGTCTTGAAGACCAGCGGCTCCTTCGGGAGCCGGTCCTTGACCGGCGGCAGCTTGCCTGGCTTGACGTATTTGTCGGTGACCCAATCGGGTTCGTGGTATTCTGGAAGTGCCTTGAACTCCAGGATGGAGTCGCGCGCGACATATTTGATCTTTCCCTCGGCGGGAAATTGCGCGGGCACCGGCGGCACGGTCGGCTCGGATGCATATGCGCTCAGCGCCGAGGCCGAGACGCCAAGCGCCAGCCCTGCGAGAATGCCAATGTTTCGAAAATTCCTCATCGTCTCTCCTCCCTGTTGTTCAGGAGCGCGTTGACGCCGCTCCATTTCTCCTCGAACGCTATGCAGACGGTGCGGCGCCGAAATCCCTCCGAAACTTTACCGCAATCCGTCCCGATGAAATTCAGACGGCCTGCTTGAGAGCCGTTTTTTCCGCACGCAATTCCTCGATCGAACGGACGTCGCGCCGTGCCGCACCGGCCCATTCTCGGGTCTTGACCCTGGATTTCGAAAGCCGTTCCTTCGCGGCCGGCACCGCATCGGCATATTGCGGCAGCCAGCGGGCCTGGGCGACGACCATCTCGTCCACCATTTGCCAAACCTCTTCCGGGGTCGAAACCGCGCCGACCAGTGGGTCGTGCAGGACCGCGAGCTTCAGCAGGTCGATATCGCCGGAGATTGCCGCATGAACCGACATGCGCTGGACGTTGATCGAGGAAATGCAAGTGGCGGCGCAGCCCTCCGGCAGCGTGATGCCGGCCACCATGTTGATACCGAAGCGATCGACGAAGCCGGGCGACTCGACGATCGCATCCTGCGGCAGGTTGGCGATGATGCCATTGTTCTTGACGTTGAAATGGCCGCGATAAACGCGGTTCGTCTCCAGCGCCTCGAGAATATGGCTGGCATGCTCGTTGGAGCGCTTGGCAGGATCGATCGGCCTCGCGGCGGATTCCAGAAATTGCGGGAATTCGGTTTCGAACCAGTTGCGCGTTTCGGTCGAATAACGAAGGTAGCCGCCGGTCTCGCCGTGGATCCAGTCGGACATGTCGATCCAGCGGGTGATTTCGTCCGGCCGCTTGCGGTACCAGGGCAGGTATTCGGAAAGATGGCCGTTGCTTTCGGTCGAATAGACGCCGAATCGCTTCAGGACGTCGATGCGCAGCTTTTCCTGTTGCGAATAGACCGGATGCGCCTCGAAGGCGGCAACCAGCTCGTCCTTACCGATCTTGCGGCCGTTGAGACGCAGGTCGATGAACCAGGTCTGGTGATTGATGCCGGAGCAGATGTAATCGAGTTCGGTGCGCGACTTGGCGCCGAGCACTTCGGCGATCTGGTCGGCGCCGTGCTGGACGCCGTGGCAGAGACCGACGGTATCGACCTTGCCATATTCGATCGCCGCCCAGGTGTTCATGGCCATCGGGTTGGCGTAGTTCAGGAATTTCGCCCCAGGCTCGGCGACCTCGAGGATATCCTTGCAGAAATCGAGGATCACCGGAATGTTGCGCTGGCCGTAGAGGATGCCGCCGGCGCAAATCGTGTCGCCGACGCATTGGTCGATGCCATACTTCAGCGGAATGCGGATGTCGTCGGCATAGGCTTCGAGACCGCCGACGCGAACGCAGCTGATGACGTAGCGGGCACCCTCAAGGGCAGCACGGCGGTCGGTCGTTGCTGTAACCTTGGTCGGCAGCCTGTTGAATTCGACGACCCTGTCGAGGATCGACTTGATCATCTGGAGATTGCGCTCGCTGAGATCGGTCAGCGCGAATTCGACATCCCTGAATTCAGGAACGCACAAAATGTCGGTGAAGAGCTTCTTGGTGAAGCCGACGCTTCCCGCACCGATGATAGCGATCTTGAAACTCATCAGTCTCACCTCGACCTGATCGAATGTTAGGGCAAAGGCGGCGAAAACAGGCCTGGCCCGCCTGCCATGGCGTGCAGGCTGGACTCCGGCGCTTCCTCCCGTCCGCTCTTTGACCGCGGTTTCTTTTGCTTTTCTCGAGGGATTATGCGCCTAATTCAGCACGCGGCCAGAGAAGGATTATGCTTTTAGGGGTAATTTTGTGCTGCGGAACTTGATCGACGCCGGGCCGGCGGGCAGGACGGTATCGCTGCCGCGCGGCCGCCAGCGCCTGCACACCATGCCGACAAGCACGGGCTATGAAGTGCGCGAGAACGAGGTCTACGACTGGGATGGGCGCAGGCGCGGCCAGACGCCGTTTACCGTGCTCCAGCACACGATCAGCGGCATCGGCCGATTGCGCTACGAGAACCGGAACTACCGTCTGCAAAGGGGCGATACGTTGCTGGTTCTCGTGCCGCACAACCACCGTTACTGGCTGGCCAGGGGCGAACGCTGGGAATTCTTCTGGATATCGATGAACGGCGAGGAGGCACTGCGCATTCACAAGTCGATCCTTGCCGCCGTCGGTCCGGTGCTTCGGCTGAAGCCCTCGACGATCGATCATCTCGCGGATTGCAGCGTACGCCTGATCACAGGCGCGGTCTCGCCCGGAGCCGCCTCGGCTGTCGCCTATGAAGCCGCCATGGCGCTCTACGACGATGTCTTCGGCTCGCATGCCGTCACCGACGACAAGAGCGCCATGCAACCGGTCATCGATCACATCAAGGCCAATCTCGACAGGCCGCTCCGCGTTGCCGATCTCGCCGAGATCAGCGGCCTGAGCCGCGCGCATTTCTCGCGCTGCTTCGCCGAGAGTGAAGGTCTTCCGCCCGCCGAATTCGTGCTGCAGCAGCGACTGCAGCGCGCGGCGAAGTTGCTGACGAAGGCCGATTTCCTGCCGGTCAAGGAAGTCGCCATCATGTGCGGCTTCGAGGATGCCAATTATTTTTCGAAGGTCTTCCGCCGCCTCTACGGCATCAACCCGACGCAATTCCGCACCAACGGAATGTATGCCAGCCTGGGAACCGCCCGATAGATTCGCACCGCGCTTGGCGTCGGAATCGGGAACGCTTTTGCTTCCCCCTGGTTTAGGACAAGAGAGCCTGATCGCCGCTGCGACAACCCACTCTGAGCGGAGATCAGGCCACAGATGTCAGGGAGTGATCGATGGACAATCCCGATCCGAACAACCCGAATCCACTGCCGGACAATCCCAATCCCGAGCCGGCCCGGCCGCCTGCCCCGCCGGAGACTCCGCCGGGAGAACCTCCAGGCGTACCCCCACCCTCGCCGGATCCAATTCCAATGCCGGACCAGGAGCCAATCGGGATTCCTCCTGGCACCCCTTCCGAAATTCCTTCGGAACCGACTTTTCCCGGGCCGACCGCCTGAAGGGCGGTCGGAGTGGAGGATGGCAAGGGTGATTTGGCGGAGCGCTCGAAACGGGTCTTGCCATGGAACGTTTTGCGCTGGCGCTCATTCACCCTTCCATCACGGAATTCGGCGGCAGGGCCTGCAACCAACGGAGGTTAAAATGAAAGTTGGCAACTGCATGACAAAGGACGTCGAGATCGCCAGTCCGCAGCAAACCCTACGTGATGCGGCAGAAATGATGGGTCGCCTCGACGCCGGCGCGATGCCGGTGGGCGAGAACGACCGGCTCGTCGGCATGATAACCGATCGCGACATCGCAATCCGCGGCGTCGCCCAAGGCAAGACACCTGACGCCAAGGTACGGGAAGTGATGAGCACCGAGGTCAGGTATTGCTTCGACGACGAAGACGCGGAGGATGTTCTGCGCAACATGGCTGATCTGAAAGTGCGCCGGTTGCCGGTGCTTAATCGGGACAAGCGCCTGGTCGGCATCGTTTCGCTGGGCGACCTCGCCACCAACAGCGAGACGGCGACAGCCGGTGAAGCGCTAAGCGGCATCTCGCAACCCGGCGGCGAGCATTCGCAAACGATACACTGACGGCGCACCGTCGACCGGCCTTGCCACGACCGAACCGCCGGCCGGATAGACGCCAGCCTGCCGGTGAAACTGTTCAGAGGCGAACTGGACCGCAAACCGACGAGGAGCAAGCCATGATTACCATGAAGGCCGTCCGTATCCACGATTTTGGTGGACCGGAGGCTCTTTCGCTGGACACGGTTCCGTTGCCTCAGCCGCATGACGACGAGGTCACGCTCAAGGTCTACGCGGCAAGCGTCAATCCCGTCGACTACAAGGTTCGCGAGGGCTCTTCGGGCGCGGATCTGCCCGTCACGCTCGGCCGTGACGTATCCGGCGTGGTGGAACTGTGCGGCACGCGGGCCCATACGCTGAAGAAGGGCGATCCGCTATATGCCATGCTCGGCAACGACCGCGGCGGCAACGCCGAATATGTCGTCGTCAAGGCAACGGAGGCGGCGGCGAAGCCGCAACGCTTAAACCACGCCGAAGCCGCCGCCGTGCCGCTTGCGGGCCTTACCGCGTGGCAAGGCCTTTTCGATCACGGCGGCCTTAAATCCGGGCAGCGGGTCCTCATCCATGGTGGCGCCGGCGGCGTCGGTCATCTGGCGGTGCAGTTTGCAAAGGTTGCGGGCGCCTTCGTCGCGACGACCGTTTCCGCGCAGGATTTCAATTTCGTCCGCGCGCTTGGCGCCGACCAGGCGGTCGACTACAAGAACCAGCGCTTCGAGGAGGTTGTCGAGGACGTCAACCTCGTCTTCGACCTAGTAGCAGGTGAAACACAGGACCGCTCGTGGGACGTGCTCAAACCCGGCGGCACGCTCGTCTCAACGCTTTCCGAACCGTCGGCGGAAAAGGCCCGCCAGCATCGGGCTCGCGGCGTCTCCTATCTGACCAAGCCGAACGCAGCACAGCTTGCCGAAATCAGCCGCCTCATCGACGCCGGGAAGGTCAGGCCGTTCGTGCAGGCAATCTATCCTCTCGAGGACGTCGCCAAAGCCGAGGAACGGCTCGAGAAGCAGCATACGCGCGGCAAGATCGTGCTTCAGGTAGCCGCCTAGCGGACGCAGGCCGTTTCTTCTGTTCAGAAGCCCGGCGGCCGAGAGTTTGACACAGGACGGCGCGCCGGGCCTGGCCGGCTTAGACAGGCGCCGGCCGAAGCAGCATGCGTCGGGTTTGCCGGAATACGCAAATCAAACAAATCAGGGAGATGCAACGGAATGTGAGGCACCTCGCGACGGCACCGGCGCACGGCCCGCTGTCAGTGAAATGCGAAGCGAAGGGGCACAGCGTTTACCGACAGGCGGGTTAGGTTCCTACGGCCCGCAAGCCGCAAAAAACCGCTTCAATCTGTCGGACAGCGGCGATAGGCTCGAACCATGTCTCAATCTGCCAATCCGATCTCCATTGCCCGTCGCGATCAGATGTTTCCCGCGCTGGCTGAACCTGACCTGGACCGCATGGGCCGTTTCGGCGAAGCCGTGTCCTATGCTGCAGGCGAACAGATCGTCAAAGCCGGTGAGCTGGCGCCCGGTCTGATCGTGGTCCTGTCCGGCAAAGTGGATATAATCCAGGGCGGCAGCTTCGGCCGGCGCGAAACGATCGTCACGCACGGTGCGGGCAATTTCGTCGGCGAGCTGGCGCAGCTTTCAGCCCGGCCCTCACTGGTGGATGTGGAGGCGGTCGAGCCGGTCGAGGCGCTCGTCATCGCCTCGCAAAGGCTGCGGGACCTGATGGTACAGGAAGCAAACCTCGGCGAGCGCATCATGCGGGCGCTGATCCTGCGCCGTGTCGGCCTGCTCGAGAGCGGCACAGCCGGACCGATCATTGTCGGACCGGTCGACAGCGGTGACGTATTGCGGCTGCAAGGTTTCCTAGCCCGCAGCGGTCAGCCGCATCGGGTTCTCGATTCCGCTACCGATCCCTGCGCCAAGACGCTGATCGAACGCTTCCATGTCGATATCCACCATTTGCCGATCGTGCTCTGCCCGAACGGCAAGCTGCTGCTCAATCCCGGAGAGAACGAGCTCGCCCGCTGCATCGGCCTGGTGAGGCCGATCGACGCCGACAAGCTGTACGACGTGGCCATTGTCGGCGCCGGACCAGCCGGCCTCGCGGCGGCCGTCTATGCGGCTTCCGAAGGGCTGTCGACGATCGTGCTCGATTGCCGTGCCTTTGGTGGACAGGCGGGCGCCTCCTCGCGCATCGAGAACTATCTCGGCTTCCCGACCGGCATTTCGGGAATGGCGCTGATGGCGCGCGCTTACAATCAGGCGCAGAAATTCGGCGTCGAAATGGTGATACCGGACGAGGCGAAGCGGCTGGGCAGTGCAAGCGACACGCCGGGCGCCCATTACACGCTCGCCGTCGGCGGCGGGGAGACCGTGCGGGCACGGTCGGTGGTGATCGCCAGCGGAGCGCGCTATCGCCGCCTTGATATGGCAAACCTGGCGCAATTCGAGGGAACCTCCGTGCACTATTGGGCTTCGCCGATCGAAGCCCGGCTTTGCGCCGGGCAAGAGGTGGCCCTGGTCGGCGCCGGCAATTCGGCTGGCCAGGCTGCTGTTTATCTGGCGGCGCATGTGAAGAAGGTATGGCTGCTGGCGCGCGGCAGCAGCCTGGATGCGAGCATGTCGCGCTATCTGGTGGAGCGCGTCAGGGCACAGCCGAACATCGAGGTGCTGGCTGAGACCCAGATCACGGCTCTGGAAGGCGACGACGGCAATCTTGGCAATGTACGCTGGCGCAACCGCGACACGGAGACAGCACGTCCGATCCACCATCTCTTCCTGTTCATCGGCGCCGATCCGAACACCGATTGGCTGGCGCAATGCGGCTTGGCGTTGGACGCGAAGGGCTTCGTGCGCACTGGGCCGGACATTGGCCAAGCGGGTGCGCTGGAGACGAACCGCAGCGGCGTGTTCGCCATCGGCGACGTGCGCGCTGGCTCGATCAAGCGCGTCGCCGCTGCCGTCGGTGAAGGTGCCCAGGTGGTTGCGGCGCTGCATGCATATCTCGCGCAAGGCGGCAGTCTTGCCGTGGCGCCTCAACTGGCCAGGAGCGCATGATGGCGGACGAATGCAGGCATGCCGGGGACATTCGCGACGTGACGCCGAGCGCGCTCGGCTGCGAGGAATGCCTGAAGAGCGGTTCGCAGTGGGTGCATCTGCGGCTCTGCCGCACATGCGGCCATGTCGGCTGCTGCGACGACTCGCCCAACCGTCATGCCACCAAGCATTTTCGGGCAACCGGCCATCCCGTCATCGAAGGCTACGATCCGCCGGAAGGCTGGGGATGGTGCTACATCGACGAAATCTTCCTCGACCTCGGCGACCGCACTACGCCGCAAAACGGTCCAATACCGCGCTTCATTTGAGCTTTTTTGCCAGCGTCCCGCTAGTCCAAGGCTGCTTCGGCTTGGGCGGGGATATCGCGCCCCTCTGGTGGTGCCAATGAACGCTCGCGCATGTGCCTGACGGTCTGAAGGACACGATCGGCAAGGGATGCAAGCGCGCCCTGTGCCGTGCGCGTTCCGATGACGGATTCCAGCGTAACCGCCTGCGTTGAGAATTTGTGTTTGAACGACTCTGCACCACAGAGGAAATCGACCACGCTCAAGCCGTGATCGATCGACCACTGTACGTAATCCATCAACAGGATCACACCCGGCGACGCCCGGCCGAAATCCGGATCGAAGGTCGTTACGAAGGCCATCATCACGTCGTGCTGGACGAAGTTGATCGACACCGCGACCATTATGCCATTGCATTCCAGGACGAAGATATGCAGCACGCCGGCGTGCGCCAGCGCGTCGACGAGCGCGGCGAGTACCGGCACGCCCTCTTCGAACAGGTCGGACTCACGCATGCGCTCGGTCAGCCATTTCCGCTTCAAGGCCGCGAGGCGCTCCAGTACCGGTTGCAGCGGCTCGTCGGGGGCAAGCAGGCGAAATCTCACCTCTCCGGTTTCTTCCAGCGCTTTGATGCCGCGCCGATAGTTCTGGCGCGTCTTTTTCGACTGATCCGCGAACCATGCCGCTCCGCTTTCCCATTGTCCGGCAACGCGATAGCTGACTTCCGTTCGGTGAAACGGACGAAGCCTGATGCCGCTGGAAGCTCCCGGCGTGAAAATTTTGCGGGCCGCCGCATCCGGTGAGAGACGATTGATCAGGGCAAGATCGAAGCCACCGGCATCGCAGAGTTGGCTCCATAGCTCCTGCAGCGCCGACAACGAGCAGTCCGGGGCAACGAGAATATCTCCATAGTCGGTATAGCTGCCGGCCGCCCATTCGAGAAACCGCAGCCCCCTGCGCCTGCCGATCGCCAGCGGAACGACGGCAACGAGTTTCTCGCCCTTCCACACCAGGCCGATCCGCAACGCGCGCTGGTCACGGCGTTGTACGGTACTCCACCATGCCGAAATCCAGGCATGGCTTTGAAAGATCAGCCCGTCGGTACGATGCCAAAGGTCCATCCAAGCGGCTTCGACCGCCGCCAGGCGATCCGCCGAACGGACGATTTCCAGACGCTCCGCGCCTAGGACGTCGATGGAAACAACGGTGTTCATGAAGGAGAACTGTCCTGTGGCTGCGCGACCACATTGGGCCGCCTGTGAAACAGTCGCATGACATGCCTTGTCATCTTCTTGAGCGGCAGGACGTAGAGCCCAAAGAGCGACTGATAATCGCGCACATCGCGATCGATCAGGCCAAATTTCAGGTCTTCATCAGGCTCCGGGACAAATTGCGTTCCGAACAGCCGATCCCAGAACGAAAAAAGCAGGCCGAAATTCTTGTCATAATGACGTGGGTCGATGCTGTGATGCACCTGGTGCCAGTGCGGACACAGGATGATGTTGTTCAACGGGCCGAACGAGATCTTGAGATGCGTATGGCGAACAAAATCCATCATAAGGATGTTGCGGATGACGTAGACGTTGATGCCGAAGATAGCGACCTCTACCGGATCGAGTGCAATGAGGCTCCAGATGCCGAAGCAGATGCCCGGGATGACGCCATCCCACATACGGTTCATCAGATCGTCCAGCGGATGAACCCGGTCCTTGGTGATCCCCACCATCACCTCGGCCGAATGATGCACCTTGTGCAATTCCCACAGGAACGGGAAGCGGTGCTGGGCGACGTGGTAGAGGTAGTAGGAAATATCATAGGCGACCAGCATGGTTGCGGTGAAGATGACGATCGTCATCGGTCCCGCCGGGCCGCCGAGAAGCGGCGCGTGGATGTTAAGGAGCCAGCCGATTGCCTCGCGTGTGCCGTAGCCCACCGCGACGACGAAGGTGACGCCGGCAGGAATGAGCAGGAAAGGCATCATCGCCCGTTTCGTGATCCAGAACAGGGCGTCGGCTCGCGCCGACGGGTGCAGGATGACTTCCGCCGGGAAGGCGAAGTCGAAAAAGTCCCTGAGGGACTTATGTTCGGCAGTTCGCCAGTAGGCGATCACCGCGCTGCCCAGTGCGGTGAGGAGAAGCAGGCCGAGCGTGGTCAGATTGACGTTCGAAAGCTTTTCCACAATCGCTCTGGCAAATTCGGAAAACATCGTTGCAGCGGCTCCTGGGGCGAATTGCAAAGCACGAAATCCCCGCCACACCTGCTACGCCGCCTGCAACCAGTGGCTGTTGCGGGCGCAGCGGGCAAAGCAGGCTGGATGATGCGAGACTAGCAGATCAACGGTAACGAAACCGCTAAATGTCCAAACGTAATTAATGTCGAATACGGCTGGAACTCGCCCGGCAACTCTACGTTGGCGCCGGTTTTTGCCGTTGCGGCGGGTGAATTGGGGCAAGATGGATATGGATTCCAGCTTCGCCCACTTCACCGTGCCAGGCGAGGCGTTCGGCTTGCTGCCTGGTGCCAAAACGCAGTGAAACCCAACCGCCTTGCCCCGGCATGTCACCGCCGGCGCGGATATCGAGCGCGGCATCAGGAAAGCGGATGGCCAATAGCGCCTCGTCGCCGCGCAACACCGTGACCGTGTTTTCATGCCGGTCGGTATGGAGGCCGGCGGCCAGTTGGAAGACGATCTCGGACTGATGCTTGCCGCTGAGCAGTTGGTCGGTGATGAGGATGCCATCGGCCTGGCGCGCCAAAGTGCGCTGATGCATGACGCCGAAGCGGCTTCTATACCCGTCGTGCCGGCCACACAGCCTCCAGTGCGTTCCAGGCTCGCTGTCCACCAGCGTCGCAACTGCCTTGTGCGACCAGTTGAAATTCCCAGCGATGGTGCTTTGGTTTTTACCCTCGATGTTCAGCGTGTTGTGCGCCGGCGTGGAGCGGAACCAGTCGCGCCATGCGCCTCCCGAACCGTAGAGCCAGGTGCCCGGATCGACCAGCACCGGCTCCCCGTCGATGCACAGGGTGAGCGACAGCGCGTCGGCATGGCCGTGCGCCGCTATCGAGAGATAGCCGAGCGGCCCATGGTCGAACGTCAGTTCGACATCGCGGCCATTCATTGCTCCGCGCCAGACGGAGAGCCCACCTCGCGCGAATGTCTGCAAGCCATGCACCGCCGGTGCCGGGCCCGACGGCGCACCAAAGAAAAGCGAACGAAAGTCGTCAGGCCCCGGCGCGTTGCCCGGCGTCCCCAGTAAGCTTTGGATGGCGGCCGCGACGGATCGGATATAGTTCGGCTCGTCCCCCAGCTTCAGCACGCGGCCCTCATCGTCGTCGCCGAAGCGGGCGGCTTTCAGTGGCAGCCAGCCGACGAAATTGGCGAAGGCACCCAGACGCGCTTCGACAGCGGGGGGAAACGGCGTTCCCGCCTGGCGTGCCGCGGCGGCGCACAGCAAGATGAGTTCGGCGCTGAAGGCTGCGTAGGTCGGCGTTTGCTCGGCACCGGCGCCGTCGGCGAGTATCTGCTTGTGCGTCTCATTCAGGAGGGCGCCGCGGGCGATTTCGGATTCGGCCCCGAGCGCCAGGCCGACCAGATATTCGCCAGCCAATTCTGCGACGAGATGGTTGTTGGCGGAGGAATATCGCGATGGAAACCGCGGCAGCCAATAGGCGCTTGCCGCGAGTATCTCACCGGCTTTCCGCAGGGTCGCCGGGTCAAGCCGGTCGCCAACGAGGTCCAGGGTGACGATCAGGTTGATGGCTCGCAGCGCTACCTCGATGCCGGACGCCCAGCCAATGCCTCGGAACGGCGGATTGGCGGAATGCCAACTGCCGATTGCCACCTCGATGGCCCTCCGGGACCGATTGTCCTCGCTGAGGAGCAGGTGTGCAGCCAGTGGCGGCAATTGCTGCAGCCGGTTGATTTCCCAGACATATTTTATATCGCCAAGGTCGCCGCCATGGCGAAAATCGATGTCGAAAGTATGAGCCTCGGAGCCAGGCCAAAGCCTGCCGGTCACCGGATCAAGACGCCAAAGCTCAGCAGGAAACAAAACATCGGGCTCGCGCTTTGGCCATGTCCGCCCGAGTGCCGAAAACCGGCCCTGAAGCGTCTCTTGCGCGGCCGCCGCTATGGCTTGCCGTTGAGCGTCGGTCGCTGCCAGCACAGCGTGGCGAAATCCCGGCAGCACCGGGTGCAACTGCGGCGATGGATAGCGCTCCCACCCATCATCGCGGCGGCGCGACGCGATCCTTCGACGTTGCTCGCTCAGCCGGTGCAACACCTCGGCCGGTCCCATGCTGCGCAATCGGTTGATGTACCAGCCGATTCTCATGCACGCCCCGTCAACGTTTCGGTCCTTGTATACCATGCCGTCGAAAAGCTGCGCGCCGGCAATCTTCTTTCCCGTTCGTTGCGGTTAATATCTCCGGCACCATGCGGAGAGAGCGATGAGAAAAGCGGTGTGTGTTGTTGCCTGGGTGCTCGCCTTGGTTATGGCGGCCGAGGCAGCGCCCATCCCTCTCAAGCGCGGCGTTGGCGTGCATGAGTGGCTCAACTGGTCGCCGGTGGAGAAAGACGGAACCTACGTTTGGCCGCCCTATCGCAGCGAAAAGGAGTGGCTTGCGGGAAGCAGGCCGTTCACCGATTGGCCGGCCGGGGAGGTGTTTGCCCACATCCGATCGATGGGCTTCGACTTCGTCCGGCTGAGCGTCGATCCCGGCCCTCTGCTTGCCAGCGAGGGCGCCAGGCGGCAGCAGGCGCTGGACATACTTGCCGCCGCCGTCGAGCGGATCACGTCGACCGGCCTCAAGGTGGTTTTCGACCTGCATGGCGTCACTCAGGTTCCGGACTACAGCATGGAGATGATCTACGGCGGCGCCGACAGCGAGGGCGTTGCCGGCTACCGCCAGATGGTTGTGGCGGTCGCCGCCATGCTGGTCAAGATAGGCACCGACAAAGTCGCCCTCGAACCTTACAACGAGCCAGCATATTACCCTTGCGATCCAAGCGGCAGCGATGACTGGCAGCGGATCATGGCGGGGACCGTCCACGACATTCGAGCGGTCAGCAGCGAACTCACCATCGTTGCGACCGGCGCCTGCGGCGGCAGCATTGCCGGACTGGTCAACCTCAGCCCCGGCTTTGACGACCCAAACCTCTATTACAGCTTCCATATGTATGAGCCGCACAGCTTCACCCACCAGCGGCCCGACGACACAAACAGCTTTGTTTCGGGACTTCCCTGGCCTGCCGACAGCAGTACACCCGAAGTGGTGACCGAAACCCTTAGGGCGCGGATGGAAGCTGCCGGCTTGAGCAGGGTCGAGCAGATGATGAACATGGCCACCGCGCGCGAAGCAGTAGCGAAATATTTCGAGCAGAACTGGGGGCAGAGCCAACTCGAGACGAGCTTTCGTCAGGCCGTCGACTGGGCTGAAGGCCATGGCATTCCAAGCCGGCGGCTCTTCATGGGCGAATTCGGCGCTATTCTCATGTCAGCGGACGGCCGCATGGGCGCCTTCGAGGCCGACCGTTCGCGCTATCTCAAGGCGGTGCGCCGAGAGGCCGAACGCTTCGCGATCCCATGGTCTGTCTGGGAGTTCTCCAATCGCTATGGGATGAGCCTCATCCGGCCCGATGGCCCCCCGGTGCCCGACCCGGAGATGCTGCAGGCACTGGGCCTGCCCTAATTGCCGTCAGTTCTCGTCGCGGATGAGCAGCCGTCAACTTCGATCCTCTCAACGCCAGGTTGGATCGAGAACGGCCTGTGGCAGTTTTTCCCTCGCGGCTCGATCTGTTAGCCACGAAGTGTTTAATACATTTGTTGTACTGGAGTGAGGAATACGCGCGCCTAGGGGGAAACAATGTGTGGAATTGCCGGGTGGATCGGCCGAAGGGCCGAGAACCCACAAGAGCGGGCCGCCAGAATGTCAAATGCATTGCGGCATCGCGGTCCCGATGCCGAAGGCATCGAGTTCTTGGACTTGAATACTGGCGAGGAACAATTGGCATTGGTCCATCGCCGCCTGGCGATTATTGACTTAGCGCCAGAGTCAAATCAGCCGATGCATATCGAGGACGGCTATCTCAGAATAATTTTCAACGGCGAAATATACAACTATATCGAGCTGCGCCAGGAACTGATCGGCCTCGGTCATCATTTTCGAACGCGCTCCGATACCGAGGTGCTGCTCAGAGCTTATGATCAGTGGCACTTGTCCATGTTCGAACGGTTGAGCGGCATGTTCGCTTTTGCGCTCTGGGATGCTCAGAGGCACGAATTGATCCTCGCCCGTGATCCGTTCGGCAAAAAGCCCCTTTACCTCATGCAGAGCGAAAAACTGCTGTCCTTTGCCTCAGAGATCAACGCGTTGTTGTCATCGCAGCCAAATGCGCAGCAACTCGATTTGGACGCTGTGCACGAGTACCTGCGCTGGCGTTACGTGCCTGGACCGCGCACGCTTTTTAAACAAATCCGCAAGCTCAACCCCGGAAGCTATGCCGTTTGGTCGCAAGGGACTGTGACGGAAACGCGCTATTATACGCCTCCAGATCAAACGGACCTGACCGAGGACATCGACCACGAAACCGCCAAGCGACGATTTCTGGAACTGCTCGACCATTCCGTCGAGATCAGAATGCGCAGCGATGCACCTTTCGGCGCCTTTCTCTCCGGAGGCCTCGACTCGTCAGCAATCGTCGCCCTGATGACCAAGCACAGCGACAAGCCCATTCGCACATTTTCGGTCGGTTTCAGCGAACCGGCCTATAGTGAACTTCCATTCGCCCGACGCGTCGCCGATCATTTCAAGACCGATCATTGCGAACTGGTCATAGAAGCGGACGACCTGATTGACCACCTGCCGAAGTTGATTCGCCATCTGGGGGCGCCCGTTTCACAAAGTTCGGACATTCCGATTTACCTGATGTCGGAGCGAGCCTCACAGGACGTCAAGATGGTGCTCACAGGTGAAGGGGCAGACGAGGTTCTCGGCGGGTATCCCAAACATCGCGCAGAGTCACTGGCTGGAATCTACCGGTCGCTCGTTCCAGCCTTGCTCCACAACAACCTCCTCGCCCCTTTGATACGTGCCATGCCTGGCGCATCGGCCAAGTTCGATACATTTGCCCGAAGCGCGGGTGAAAGGGACTTTGCCACCCGGATGATCTCCTGGTTTGGAGCCATGACAGAGCAGGAACACAGTCGCCTCATCGGTGCGCCGGCCAATTGCCGCAATGGACGCAACAACTTACCGTTTTCCTCAAGCGCGACAGCATCCCATCTTCGCCGCGCGCTATTTTTCGATCAGACATCGTGGTTGCCCGACAATCTCCTGGAACGAGGCGACCGGATGATGATGGCCGGTTCAATCGAAGGAAGAATGCCGTTCCTCGATCGCGATCTGGTTGCGTTCGTCAGCAAATTGCCCGATCGCTACAAGGTGGGTTGGCGGAAGGGTAAGCTGATCTTGCGCAGCAGCATGGCCAACATACTTCCGGAGGAAATTCTCAACCGCCGCAAGATCGGATTCAAGGTGCCCGTCGCCGATTGGTTTCGGGGGTCGATGAGGAACTACGTGCACGACCACCTTTGCTCGCCTAACTCCGTCATTCGCAGCTATTTGAGCCCGAAACAGCTTGATCAAATCGTCTCGGAACACACCACGGGTGCCGCAGACCACGAAAAGCTGATATGGGCGCTGTTGAATTTGGAGATATTCCACCGCGAATTCGGGCTTGAGGCGCCGCCGCGATCATCAGCCTCAGCGCTTGACCGGTTGACGGCTTGACGCCGCCGACCGCCAGACATCGCAGATTGCGCCGACAAACGGGGCGAGTTCAAGCCGTTCCCGATGCACGGCCATGGCACCGGCACCAAGCCTCGCCCTCAGTGCTGGGCTCTCCACGAGGCGGCCCAGCGCGTCGGTCAACGCAGTAACATCGCCTGGCGGCACCAGCAGCCCGGATTGCCCGTCGGTAATTATGTCTTCGACCGCGCCAACCGGGGTTGCCACCACCGCCAAACCGGCTGCCATGCCTTCGATCACCGACATAGGCAGGTTTTCGGCGAAGGAGGGAAGAACCAGAATATCCGCGAAAGAGATCAGCGACGCGACATCGTCGGGTCCCACCCAACCCGGAAAGGCGATCCGGTCTGCGATCCCCAGCCCGGCCGATTTTGCCCGTGCCGCATCGATTTCGCCATCGCCGGCAATCGTGGCGCGCCAGTTCTTGACGGGGTTCATGCGATGCAGCGCGTCCAA
The DNA here is from genome assembly GCF_040319995.1 of Mesorhizobium sp. M0815. Taxonomy (NCBI): domain Bacteria; kingdom Pseudomonadati; phylum Pseudomonadota; class Alphaproteobacteria; order Hyphomicrobiales; family Phyllobacteriaceae; genus Mesorhizobium; species Mesorhizobium sp. M0815. The sequence goes on from NZ_JAMYOU010000018.1 coordinate 116,929, forward strand.
CAATTGCGGTACGCCCTTGCGGTCGCCGATACGACCCAGGAACAGGATATGCACGTGGCCGCCGCCACCGACATGCGCCAGCGACGGGACTTCGGTCGCATTGGGCACGATCACGATATTGCCGGCAGCGCCTGGCGCCCGGTTGGCGACGAAATCGCGCCAAAGCCTGCCCAAAACGATCACCCGATCGGCATGCTCGAACAGAGCTTTGATACGGCGGCTTATGAACCCGTGATCGTCTTTCCAGAATGTCTGATACTGCGCCCCGTGCAAATGCAGGACATAGGGTATCGACAGCAGCCGTGCGCAGGCGGCGATCACCATCTTGCGATAGGTGCTGCCGGAGACTGAGATGTTGATATGAACGACATCGGCGCGTCCAGCCAGACGCGCTTTAAGCATCCGCAAGCAAAAGCCGAGCATATAGAAGATCGAAAGTCCGACATGCCCCGAGCCACGACTGGCAAGGAAGCGCACATCGATGTCGGTGACTTCTTGCCGTTCGAACTCCTGCTTCAGCGCCCCCATGATGCGGTCGATGCCGCCCTGGCCCGAAACGCCCGACGGCGTCGCGACCAGGACATGTATTTTTCGATCGGATATGAGGCGCTGCAACATGGTACTCTAAATAACACAGACCGGGTAACTGCAAAGCAAACGTTCCCGATAAGGTTTACGGCAAATCTTTTAGTTCAAACTGAATCTGTTCACCCTTCGCCGTCATCGCGCTGGATTTTCCGCCAATCGGCGGCTAGTCGAAGGTGAATTTTCCAGGGACACGCCTTTGCTGCTCCGTTCCACGCTCATTTATGCTCCGGCGATCCTGCTGACGCGAATCTCGGCGTTGCTCCTGCTGGTCGTCGTGACGCGTTTGATCGACCAGACCGAGTATGGCCTGCTCACTCTGGTGGTGACCGTCGGCGAAATGACCGACATTGCCGTCACCAACTGGCTGCGCATCGCGTTGCTCAGGCTTGGCGGCAAGGGCGAAGTCAGCCGCGGCAGCCTGATGCTGGCCGGGCAGGTGTTGCTTGCCACCACGGCACTGGCGCTGGTCATATCGGTAGGCGCGTCGGCGGTGGTCGTGCCGGAACGCTGGGTCGAGTTCGCGATCGCGGTCTGCGGCTATCTCGTCGCCGGATCCATCAGCCGCTTCGCGTTGACGGTGCTGCAGATGCAGCAGCGCCACTCGGTCTATTCGATGCTCGAAGCCCTGCGTGCCCTGCTGCAACTCGCGCTGCCGATCGGCGCCATCCTTATCTTCCAGGATAGCTTTCTGACGGTATCGCTCGGCTCGAGCCTCGGCGCCTTGATTGCCGGCATCGTGGCGGGCATCATGGCATCCCGACGCGTCGTTACCGGTCCGCCGCGCTTCACCCACAGAGACTTCTTTGCGCTCGGTGTGCCGCTGATCATCATGGCGCTGGTTGGCTTCGGGCTCAACAGCGCGGAGCGTCTGTTCCTCAAGTTCTATTACGATGCCAGCGCTGTGGCGATCTTCGCCGCAGCCTATGCGCTGGCCCGCCAACCGATCGACATGGTCGCTAACGCCATCAACATGGGCGCCTTTCCCGAGGTGGTCAGCCGGTTCGACGAGGACGGGCCCGCCGCATCGGGTCGGTTGCTATCGCAGTTGATGGCCTTGATGATGCGGCTTTGCCTGCCGATTGCAGCTATGCTGGTCGCGCTCAGCAGCGATATCACTGAGCTCATGCTGCCCTCGCAATATCACGGCCGCTTCGGCCTGCTGTTTCCGATCATCGCCTTCAGCGTGCTGTGTGCCAACCTCACCAGCTTCGTCTATGGCGTCGTGGTGCACGCGCACAAACGGCCGTGGCTGCTGATCATCGCCAATCTCTTCGGCTCGGCGGCAACAATCGCATTGTCTCTGCTATTGATCCCTTCGATGGCGGAGATCGGCGCCGCTTTGGCGCTTGCGGGCGGCTCGGTGGTGGGCTCCATAACCTGCATCATCATCAGCGAACGGCTCACGCCGGTGCCGGTGCCGTGGCGCGACATTGGCGTTTCGGCAATCATCTCGCTCAGCACAGGGGTGGCCGCCAAGCTTGCCAGCATGGTGGCCGGCGATGTGCCGGCAATCTTCTCGCTCATCGCCGGCGGCACCGCCGGAGCTGCGGTTTTCTTCGGGCTGACCTCGCTATTCCACCCTGTGGCAGCGACGCAATTCCTCGCCCAGCTGCGGGCGCGGCTACGGATCGCGTAGGCGCATAAGCGATCTGTAAGCGGGTATTTCCGAGGCTTACAACACATGGTGTACCTTGCCGGAGACGGGCTCTTGCATACCGGACATTCAATCTCCGGGTGTTCGGGTCATGAGAGGAGGCGCCATAGTGGTCCGCACGTCGCGCTCGGCGGAAAAACGGACGATTGAAAAGCTGCAATCATCGGCATTTAGTCGAACCCGGCTTTTTTCCAAGTCTGAGGGGGCAGCGTGATTTCTCGATCCAAGAAGGTTGAACAATTTCGCGTTCTTCATAAATCCGGCTGCTTCCTGATCCCAAACCCATGGGACGTAGCCGGCGCGCGAATGATGGCTGGTCTGGGTTTTAGGGCGCTTGCGACAACATCTTCGGGTTACGCCTTCTTGAAGGGAAAGAAGGACGGAGCAAAGGAAGTCGGCCGCGACGAAAGCTTGGCATATGCCGCCGAGATCGCCGCCTCGACGACCGTGCCGGTCACTGCCGATTTGGAAGATTGTTATGAAGACACACCAGAAGGCGTGGCTGAAACCGTCCGGCTTGCCGCCGAAGCGGGATTGGCTGGACTTTCGATCGAAGATCGACAACCAAAGCCTGGCCAGCCAATACGCGATTTTTGATGCTGCGGTGGCACGTGTAGCGGCGGCGGTTGCAGCTGCTCGAAAATACGACATCGTGCTCACCGCCCGCGCCGATGGGGTGGGTAAAGGCGTGTATGGTCTCGACGAGGCGATTCGCCGCCTAAAGGCCTTCGAAGCTCTTGGCGCTGAGGTGCTGTATGCGCCGGGTGTCCCGGATCTGGCGTCTCTCGAGCAGATTTGCAGCTCTGTCAGCGTGCCGGTCAATCATGTCCTCGGCCAAGGTGTTTCCGGTCTCACGTTTGAGCAGATTGCCGGGGCGGGCGTACGGCGGATAAGCGTGGGCGGGTCACTTGCGCGCGGCTGGCGGAGCACTAATGAAAATAGTCCACGAGATCGCAATGGGGAACTATGCGGCGTTGGAAAGCGCTCCGGCCTGGAACAGCCTTCGCGATCCTAACCCGTAATCTAAGTCCGAAAGGGTGACGCGCCCCCGGCTGCAACATGCCGCAAGGCGGGCGCTTACCTTGATATTTGAGAGGCCATGATTCGGAGACCGGCATCTACGATCGTGACACTCAGATAACCCAATGTTAAGCGCCGTTTTCCAAGTCACGGCCTTAGTCTCGGGAGTTCGAACGTCGCTCCCACGGCCACGCCTGTTTTATGGGTGAACGCGAACCTATAAACCGGCGTTTCGGCGCCAGCGACGCTCCCAGAACTCCCGGCACAGCAGCCCGGCATAGGCAGTGTTGGTGTCGTAGTAGCGGCGCCACAAGCGTCGCGGCTCCTGGACCACGCGGAACAGCCACTCCAGGCCGGCTGCTTGTATCAGCCTCGGCGCACGGGCAACCTTGCCGCCATAGACATCGAAACTGCCGCCCACGCCCATCACGAAGCTTGCGGCGAGTTCGTCGCGGTAGCGCTTGAGAAATCGCTCCTTACGCGGTGTCGGCATGGCCACCAGCAGGCAGTCGGCGCCCGACGCGTTGATCGCCGCGACGATCCCGGCCTCATCCTCCGGCTTGAAATAGCCGTTGCGCATCCCCGCTATGACCAGGCTCGGATGGTCCTTGGCAAGTCTCGCTACAACCGCGTCGAGAACGTGCTGTTCGGCCCCCAGCAGATAGGGCCTGAACCCACGCTTCGCGCAGAGGCTCAGCAGATTGATCATGATGTCGACGCCCGCCACCCGCTCGGGCAGCGCGACGCCACACAGACGTGCGCCCCAAAGCACGCCGATCCCGTCGACATTGACCACGTCCGCCCCTGCAACATCCTCGCGCAGTTCGGCATTCTGGCGCATGGTCACCAGCTTGGCGACATTCACGACCACATGATGCAGCGGCCGCCGCACGGTCATCGCCTCGTCGGCGATGGCCAGCGTCTCGGCCATGGTCAGCGCATGGATCGGTGCGCCAAGGAACTCCCGGCGCCGTGATGCCAACAGGGAATGCTGCGCCCAAGCCGGGTCGTGCGCGTTCATGCAGCCTGCTCCCTTGCGAGCGTCACTTGTGCGACTTCTGGTTTCTTGCCTTCGATACGGGCGTCGGGCTTGCGTGCCTTGCGCCAGGTCCATAGGCCCCTTGTATCGACGAGCTTCTTGTCCTTGAGCGCTTCGGGGTCTACCAGATTGAACTGCCGATGGTCGACCAGGAGGACGACGATATCGGACTTGTCGATGGCCGAAAGTGCGTCGGTGAACACGATGCCCCTGCCCTCGAGTTCATGCGGCAGCGCATTTGTGTTGGGTTCAGCCGCAATGATCTTCACATTGGGGTTATCGGACAGAAGCTTCACCACCTCGACGGCCGGGCTCTCGCGCAAATCGTCGATATTGGCTTTGAAGCTGAGGCCAAGACAGGCGATCGTTTGTTTGCGGGAGGGGTCGAGCAAGGCCTCGATATCCCTGACCACCGACATGGGCCGCTCGGAATTGATCCGGCGTGCGGAAGCCATCAGCCGCGTGCTGTTGGGTGCGGCGTCGATGATAAAATATGGATCGACCGCAATGCAGTGACCGCCAACGCCCGGGCTCGGCTGGAGGATGTTCACGCGAGGGTGCCGATTGGCGAGATCGATCACTTCCCAGACATTGAGCGACAGGTCCTGACACACTGCGGCAAGCTCATTGGCGAAGGCGATGTTGACGTCGCGGAACGCGTTCTCGGTAAGTTTCACCAGCTCAGCGCTTTCGGCCGTCGTCATGAACAGGTCGCCGGTGACGAAGGTTGAATAGAGTGCCGCGGTCCGTTCCGACGATTTGCGGGACAATCCGCCGATCGAGCGATCGTTATTGATCAGCTCGGTCAGCACCTTTCCCGGCAGCACGCGCTCGGGCGAATAGGCGACCAGCACATCGGCGTCTTCGCCATGCAGGACAGGAAATTTGAGGTCAGGCCGCAACTCGGCAAGCAGCCCGTTCATGATGCGTGTCGTGCCGACCGGCGATGTCGATTCCAACACAGCAAGGTCTCCCCGCTTCAGCACCGGGGCGATGCTTCGTGCCGCCGCCAGCACGTAGGTCACGTCCGGCCTATGGTCGTGGGTCATCGGGGTCGGCACGGCGATGATATACGCATCCGCCGGCTGCGGCGTGCTGTAGGCCTTGAGCTTGCCGTTCGCCACGACCTTCTGGATCAGGCCGTCAAGGTCCGGCTCGACGATGTGGATTTCGCCGCGATTGACTTTCTCGACTACCGCTCCGTTCACATCGACGCCAATGACGTCGAGCCCTCGGCTGGCGAAAATGGCGCAGGTCGGCAGGCCGATATAGCCCATGCCGATTACGGAAACGGTTTTGATTTCAGCCATGATGCAGCAGTTCCTCAACAATCCGGTTACTGGCCCGGCCATCGCCATATGGGTTGTGTCGTTCCGCCATGCCGCGATAGGCAGCCTGATCGTCGAGCAGGCGATTGGCGTTGAACAGGATTTTCTCGACATCGGTGCCGACGAGGCGGGCGGTGCCGGCCACGATCCCCTCGGGTCGCTCGGTATTCTCGCGCATCACCAGCACCGGCTTGCCGAGCGAAGGCGCTTCTTCCTGCACGCCGCCGCTATCGGTAAGCACCAGATAGCTCTGCTTCTGCAGATACAGGAACGGCAGATAGTCCTGCGGCTCGACCAGATGGATGTTCGGCACGCCTTCCAGCTCTGCGTTGACCACCGAGCGCACATTGGGGTTTGGATGGACAGGGTAGACGATCTGCACGTCTCCGCGCGCCGCCAATCCTTTCAACGCCGTACAGATGCGCTGGATGCCGCCGTCGAAATTCTCGCGGCGATGGCCGGTGACGAGGATCATTTTCTTCGTAGAGTCGAGGAAGGGGAAACGGGCGGCGAGCTTCGCGTTCATCAACCTGTCGGCATCGATCGCGCTTGAAAAATGCAACAGCGTGTCGATCACGGTGTTACCGGTCACGAAGATAGTGCTTTCGGCTTTTCCTTCGGCGATGAGGTTGTCGCGCGCCTGAACGGTCGGCGCAAAATGCCAGGTGGCGATGTCGCCGGCAATCTTGCGATTCAGTTCTTCAGGAAACGGCGAGTTGATGTTGTGGCTGCGCAATCCTGCTTCGACATGAGCGACCGGGATGCGCTTGTAGAAGGCAGCCAGAGCCGCGGCCATCGCCGTGGTGGTGTCGCCCTGTACCATGACGATATCGGGCTTCGCCTTGTCTAGCACCTCGGCCATGCCCAAGAGCACGCGCGAGGTCACGTCGAACAGCGACTGGCCGGGTTGCATGATGTTGAGATCGTGATGCACCGGCAGGCCGGTCAGTTCGACAACCTGGTCGACCATCTCGCGATGCTGGGCGGTGATGCATATTTCGGTGATGAAGCCTGGATGAGCAAGGGCGGCGCGCGCCACCGGAAAGCATTTGAGCGCCTCCGGCCTCGTGCCGAACACGATCAGCAGTTTCCGCCTGGACGGCAGTTTTGGACGTGAAAGGACGTTCATTGCTGATCCTGGCCGCCTGCAGCACTCGAAACATGCCGACTATTGTCCGCAACAGCCATAATAGCGCCGGAAAACGCCTTCGTGATCTCAATTCTTAATATATGATTAACAACCAAGGCCGCGTTCTCCCGGGTTAACTCTTGTGAAAGGGTCGGGCTGACAAATAGTCTATGGTAGTAGTCTTGAAAAAGAATATATTGGATTGACTAATATTTTAATCATCGGCCACGCCGACGCATCCCGGCGCTGGGAAAATGAGCTTCTGGTGCGGTTGAGCGCGGCTGGACACGTTGTCTCGAGTTGCCGCGCGCCGACGCCTGAAGCCAACGCGCGCGGGATGGATAATGTGCTGGCGCTCGAGGGCCGGCGCTTCGGCCCCTCACTGGCAAGCCGTTCCGAGCCGTTGCCGTCCGGCGATACCGGCCCCGCCGACCTTATAGTCGATCTCACCGCTACCGCCGCACGACGGGGCACGCCTGTCCTGACGCTCGAATTTTGTGGCCGCAGCAGCTTTGCCGCAGGCATGACCGAGATACTGGCGAGCGGGCGGCTACCCGAACTCACCGCCCGCCTCGACGGCGTTGCCATCGCCAGGGCGCGGCCGATGATCAGCGATCGGCTCTGGCTGTCCCGCAGCAGCAACGAGCTACTCGCCGGCGCCATCTCCCTGATTGCCCAATGTGTCGCCCGCTTTTCCACGGGCAAACTTGCGCCGATTGCCGAGAGCCCGGCGCCACCCCTGCAGAAAGGCGGATTTATCCGGCACTATCTGCCCTTTTTCGGCAGGGGATTGGTCGACCGTGCCGTGCAAAAACTGCGACGTGGCCGGCGCCCCTTCTATTGGCAGGTTGCTTACCGGCTGATCGACGGTCCAGGCGTCGCCGAAACCGGACAGCTGGATGGCAAGCCGTTCACCGTGCTTGCCGATGACGGGCAGCGATTCTACGCCGATCCGTTCGTTCTCGAACGCGACGGCCGCCACTATCTTTTTGTCGAGGAGTTCCCCTACGCCACCGGCCGCGGCGTGATTTCCGTCGCTGAACTTGGCGACGACGGCGTTTTCGGCGTGCCGAGGTTGGTGCTGGAGGAAGCGCATCACCTGTCATATCCGCAGGTGTTCGCCCACTCCGGCGAAATTTTCATGATTCCTGAAAGCGCTACGGCACGCGAACTGGTGCTCTACCGTGCCGTGCAGTTTCCGGATCGCTGGGTACGCGATACGGTGCTGATCGCGGACAGGGATTTCAACGACGCCACGCTGCTAGAATCCGACGGCCGCTTCTGGTTGCTGGGGACGGAGCGGTTCGGTCACGGCAGCGCGTCGGACACGATGACCGTCTATTCCGCCACGGCGCTGCGTGGGCCTTGGGTAGCGCATGCGCTCAATCCCGTCGCCGTCGATCACTCGGCCACTCGGCCGGGCGGCGCTTTCATCCGTCAGGGCGACGCCTTGCTGCTGCCGGTGCAAAACGGCTCGAGAGCCTATGGCGGTGGCCTGGGGTTGATGCGGCTGGATCGGCTTAATGATTTCGACGTCCGTTTTGAACTGCCCCGCCCAATCGATCCGGGGCCGGCATGGGCGCGGGCGGGTATCCACACGCTCAATCGCGCCGGCGATGTCGAGGTCGTGGATAGCGCCGGCTGACCGGATCCGAGGTCCGTGCTTAACGAGACCCGGCCGGGTTTGGGTGGGATGCAGCGGCCGAAGGCATGCTCTCGAGCTGGCCTCTATCGGGCTGCTTCCTATAGGCAAGCAGCAACACCACAATAATCGCGATTTCAGGCGATTTTGATGAGAGCGCGTTGTTCGACAGCGCAGCAAGCAGGAAGGTGATGATGCCTATCCATGCGGGCAGCGGCGCCCCGCGCAGCAGCCGAAAAACGAACCAGAATATCAGCACCGTAAAGAGCACGGCTATGGGCAGGCCGAAGAGCATGACGATGACCACCGGCGCGCTCTCGATGAACGGCAGATGCAGCTTCTCGTTGACGATCGCCAGGAGTTCGTCGCCGTTCATGCCAAACAGGATGTCTTTCCAGCTGACAAGTCCGAACACCTGGTAGATCGTCACCCGCGCCATAAAATTTTGGTCGAAAATGGTGTTGCTGAACCGGTTCAGCAGACCGCCAGCAAACAGCATCGCAACAAGCACCGCGCCGCCTGTCATAGTGAACATCAGCACGACAAATTTGGCCTGCCGCTCATACTTGAGCGACAGGCCCGGCCAAGGCACGAACAGCAGCAGAATGAGGATTTCTCCGGCAGCGAGCAGAAGCGCGGCGCGAGCGCCCGATGCAGCACAACCGACGACCAATACGAAAATCGCCACCACCCGCACCCATATGCGCCAGCGCGTCAGCGGTACGAATCCGATGACTGTGGCGCAGAGCGCGCCTAGTGACAGCGGATGGGCCGCTAAGCCGATCGGCCTGAACTGCAGTTCGTTGATGCCGTAAGGCAGGAATCGATGTTGAGTCACCGCTTCGATAGTGCCGATCACGGCGCTCAGGATGGCCATTCCAAGCACTACGTCGCCCAGCGCCCGCCGCGACTCCGCGTTTAATGCCAGCATCAACAGGCCTGTGGCGCCGGCCACCAGATAGGTATCGATGATGAACCCGGAGGAGCCCGCACGGCCGGTAATGAACAGATAAGGCACCAGCGCGAACATCAGCACCGAATAGCGCATCAACGCCTTGAATATTCCAATTTCGTCGCCCTGCAGCAGAAACGGTCGGCTGAAAAGAACGACAGCAAGCAGCAGGAAGATCGCGTAAGTGCCGAAATGCAGCTTCTCGTAGAACGAGCCTCCCTGGGCCGTATAGTCGACGACCATGTTCATCACCTGCGGCGACACCGTAAAGCGCAGCAGGAACGCGAATGCGGCGCATAGGAAAAACAGCAGCGACAACGCGTTTTGACGGCGCGCCTGGCTGGACAACAATCGTTCCGATGCGGCAGCAGGATAGCTCATGGCCCCTCCAAGTGAAGGTATTCAAACGGCATTCCGGCCACGAGATCCATTCAAGAGACTGCCGAACGGATGCGGCGTGTGTGTTGTCAAAATATGCCGGGCCATGCGTTTGCCACAACCGTTAAGTTCGATGCCCGGACGTTTGCACGGTCTCCTTATTTGTTCCCCGTGGCAGCGTAAGGAAGCGATGTGGCTCTAACCTTCCTTCTGCCGTTCAGAATGAGAAGAATCGGCTTCTCGATCATCTGGTGGATCACCAGGCTGGCTATGCAGGCAGTCACGATGCTGACCACCGAGACCAGCAACACTGTTGCCGGATGGTCGTAGCCGATGGTGCGCCTGGCCAGGTAGGCTACGGCGCCGATCACGAAGATATGCGACAGGTAAAGCGCGTAGGAGGCGTTGCCGAGCTCTTCGAGCAGGCTCCAGTGCTTCAGTTTCGGTTCCAGAATGAGGCCAAGGTGAAGCAGGCTGGCGGCCCACATTACCTGCCCCGCGAAGCTGATCTGGCTCATCAGCGGCGTGCCGTCATCGACGAATGCAAGCAACACGCCTGCAGCGGCCATAGGGCCGAGTAGCCAGACATGGCGTGTGTCGGAAGCAAAGCCGCCGTCCAGATAGCGCCGGCCTATCCACATGCCGACGACGAAGGCCACCGGCGAAGCGTTCAGATAGAACTGGAGAACAGGGTTGGTGGGAGCTATCAACAGCCCGGCCAGCCACATCGCAATGAAAAAGACCGTCAACACAAATGCGCGCGCGGTCACCGATAGGAATGCGAGCACCGCGAATGCGATATAGAAATAGGCCTCATAATTGAGCGTCCAGCCGAGTGACAAAATTGGGCTGACGCCATCTCGTTCGGGCGCTTGGTGGACAACGAAGAACAGCGACTGGAGATAATGGGGCCACGTAAAGACGGTCTTCTGGAAGAGACTTGGTGCAAGAGCTGCCAGAAGTGCGGCGACGCTTGTGAAAAGCCAGTAGAGGGGGATGATCCGGATCGCTCGGCGTTTCAGGAAGGTTGGAGCAGAGAAGGGACCGCTCCCCGTAATATAGACCATTATGAATCCGCTAATGACGAAGAACAGAATGACACCAAGGCGGCCCGCAGTCACGATAATCGTATTATCTATGCCGATCTGGTAGGAAAAAGCGTGCGCGAACAGAACCAACAAAGCGGCGCAGGCGCGAAGATACTGGACCGAATAGAATTTCGTCACGTTCCTCTCCTGCAATTGCAGGCGACTGACGCCATCCTGCAGGTCGCGGTCAGTGCTTCAGATGTCATTCAAAAGGCATTGCCATCTTTTCAATACAACCGCGCCGTTAAGTGCGCGTTACCGATTTCATGAAAATCACTCACCGGTTGCGGACGCAAATCGGGCGACGGCAAGAATGCGCGCCAAATTCTGGGCAACGAATCCCTTCAACGTCCGCCGGACGGAAGGGGGGATGAACGGCAAAATGGGCCAGCTTGGAAAATAAGATATTAACGATGTTTCTGTAGAGCAGGCCAAGCGTAACGATTTAACAAGGGTTGTCACCATGTCTGCCGGTTCCGGCACACCCCCGATCTCCGCGACGGCTTCCAATAACAGTGCGTTCGAGCGTATCGCCAATGCGCGGCGCAGGGCGATGCTGCAACAGCATGACCCAGTCGCGGCGCGCAGCTCCGCACCGGTGACGCCGCAACCATCCGAGCCTGTCGCGACGGTGACCCTGGACAAGATCGGCGATTTCCTCGAGCTCGATTTTCGACGCCTGTTCGTCTGGCTGCGGGCCGGTCTCGCCCTGGCGTTCATGCTGGCGGTAATCGGCGGCATTGTCGGCGGCGCCTATGCATTGCTGAGCAAGCAGCGTTACACCGTCACGACAGAGGTACTCATCAACCCCTCCAATTTGCAGGTTGTGGAAAACGACCTCTACTCACAACCGGGCCAGGTCGATAGCCAGCTGCTCAACACACGCAGCAAGCAGCGCATCTTGACCTCGGGCAACGTGCTTTCCCGTGTGGTGGACGAACTGAATCTGACTCACGATCCAGAGTTTTTCGATCCAGACCGGAGCACGTCTACGTCTGGCGCGGTGGCGAAGCCCGACCCGAAGCTTATCGCCTTGAAGAACCTGGCGGACCGGGTAAACGCCGCTGCGGACCCAACCTCGTTTGTCACAACCCTCTCGGTATCCGCGGAAACCACTGCCAAAGCGATCCTGATCTCGCAGGCCATAGTCAAAAACTTCCAGGAAGAACTGGCCAAGGCCGAAGCTGCCGGTGCCGGCCGTGCCGCGGCTGCCCTCGACAGCCGGCTTGGCCAACTCAAGAGCGACGTCCAGGCAGCCGAAGAGAAGGTCGAGAGCTACAGGCGCAGCCACAACCTGTCCTCCAGCAATGGCCAGCTCGTCAGTTCGCAGACGATGACGCAGCTCAACGGCGAAATCGTCGATGCGCAATCGCGCGTGATCGCCGCGCAGGCAAGCTACGACGCCCTGGTTGCCTCCGGTATAAATGGGGCCAATCCCGACCCCACGGTTTCGGAAGCGCTCGCGGCGCTGCGCGAGAGGTCAAACAGCCTGCGACAGCAGATCGACTCACAGTCGATGACCTTCGGTCCGCGCCACCCGACGATTGTCAGGCTGAGGACGGAGCTCGAGACCGTCAACTCGCAACTCCGAGCCGAGTTCTCCCGCACCGTCGGAACGGCAAAGTCCAGCCTGGACAAGGCCAGGGCCTCGTTGGCCTCTCTCAACGCCAGGATGAACGATCTGAAGAGCAACGTTTTCACCGACAGCGAATCCGAAGTCGCCCTGCGTGAGCTTGAACGCGATGCGGCCTCGAAGAGAGCGGTCTATGAGAGCTTTCTGTCACGTGCGCGCCAAATCAGCGAGCGCGAGCAGATCGACACCACAAACGTACAGGTGATTTCGACCGCGGTGCCCCCGCCAGGGCGCTCATGGCCCCCGCGCACTGCCCTGGTGGCAGGCGCAGGAGCGTTCGCAGGCTTTGCCCTGGGCATGCTGCTGGCCATTGGCATGGGCATTATCCGCGACATGCGCCGGCCGCCGAACAGATCAGACCTTGCTGCCAGCCGAGCCTGAAGCAAGGCATGGCGAAGCGCATCGTTTTCCACATCGCCAGCCTGCGAGGCGGCGGCGCCGAGCGTGTCTTCGTCCTGATGGCAAATGAAATGGCGTCGCGTGGCCACGAGGTCACGCTTTTTACCTGGAACGCGCAAGGGCCTAACGCGGCGCTGCGCTCCGCCGCCGTGCATCTGGTCGACTTCGGCCTTCTCTTGCGCGGCGAGGGTTACGCCAAGTCGGCGACGCTAAAAGGCATCGTGCGAAGCGCAAATTTGTTCCGCCGCCTTGATCCTGATGCGGTCTATAGTGCCCCGGAATTCGCCAATCTGGTCATGGCGCTGTCACTCATGTTGGCCAGAAGCCGCGCAAAATTCTTTCCAAGCTTCCACGCCGCCGCCTCGCTGCCTGCGAGCGGCCTCGGCGCGAGGCTGGCGATCTGGCTTTCCGCGCTGGTTGCAGCGCGCGCGACCAAAGCCATCGCCGTTTCGGCGGGTGTCGGCCGTGACATCATCGCCCGCGGCTTCCCCGAATCCAAGGTCGTGGTCATCAGCAACCCGCTGCCGCCGGCTGAAGCACCGCAGGGGACTTCCTATGCCTGGCAGGCAAAATTGGCAGCGATGGGATATGGCCCGGTCATCGCCACGGCCGGGCGCCTGGTGCCGGTCAAGGACCACCGGACTTTGCTGCGGGCCTTCGCTGCCCTGCGCGCCGGCCGCCCTGCCCGGCTTGTCATCTTCGGCGAAGGTCCGCTGGCTGCCGAATTGCACGCCTATGCCGAAGAGACCGGCATAGGCGGGGAAGTGCTCTTTGCCGGCTACGTCAACGATCCGGCAGCCTGTTATGCCGCAGCCGATCTGTTCGTCCTTACATCCACCAGCGAAGGCTTTGGCAACGTGTTGGTCGAGGCCATGGCTGCCGGTGTCCCGGTAATCTCCACCGATGCTCCGCATGGCCCGCGCGAGATACTCGGTGACGGCCGTTTCGGCACCTTGGTGCCGGTCGGTGACGCCGCAGCCCTGGCGAAGGCGATGGCCGAGATGCTGGACCACCCCACCCCTGCTGCCGTCCTGAAAAGCCGGGCGGCGGATTTCGCAGTCGACAAGATTGGCGATCGGTACGAAGCCTTGCTCTAGTTGTCGCGCCCGGCCAACAGATCGCGGTGGCATCCAGCCGCAGCTGATGGCCGGCACGGAAGTCCTGGCTGATTTCGGCGCAAGCAAGTCACATCAAGCCAGAAAACCGGTTGCGCAAACGTTTCGATGGCGCTAGCTTTCGGAAAGTCACAACGGCCGCCCAGGCGGATTCAAAGATTGTGAGACTGGGAAACGCAAGATTCGAGGAGGAGCGTGCGTGCGCTTGCCCGTCACCACGTCGAGCGCGACAGCTCCGCGATGACGACGATCGTCGAGGTCGCTCGCAGGGCAGGCGTGTCGGTGTCGACCGTTTCACACGTCGTCAATCGAACCCGCTATGTCTCCCCGGCCACTGCCCGATCGGTGAGCGAGGCGATCGCTGCTCTCGGCTATATGCCCAACAATGTCGCACGCTCGCTGAAGCTGGCCTCGACGAGCAGTGTCGGCCTGGCGATTTCGGCGATCTCAAACCCCTATTTCAGCGACATCATCTGCGCCGTCGAGACCGAGTGCGCGCGCCTTGGCCTCATGGTGTTCCTGTCGGATACGCAGGACGATCCCGACAAGGAACTGGCTGTCGTCCAGGCACTGCACCAGCGACGCGTCGACGGGATCATCCTGGCGCCCTCTGCCGCGCCGCAAGCTGCATTGCGATATCTCTCGGAACGGTCCCTGCCCTGCGTCTTGATCGACCGACTACCTGACGATCGCTTTGATCAGGTCGGTGTCGAGAATTTCGAGGCCATCCGCGCGCTGATCGACCACGTCGTGTCCTTCGGACATCGCCGCATCGGTTTTGTTGCCGGACAGCGGGGATTTGCCACCACGCTGGAGCGCATGAACGGATTTCGCGCGGCACTGGAGGCCAACGGCCTGGAGTTTGTGCCGGACTACGTCGTGACGGGAAACGCGACCACCGCCAGTGCGAGCACCGCCGCCCATGCGCTGTTGTCGCTGCTGGTGCCTCCGACTGCCCTGGTGACCGGCAACAATCTGTCGACGATAGGCGTGATGCGCGCGGTCCGTGAGCGAGGGCTCGCTGTCCCCAGGGACATATCGGTGGTCGGCTTCGACGATTTCGAATGGGCCGATTACTTCGAGCCGCGACTGACGCTGGTCGAACAGCCCTGCGAGGATTTGGGCCGGCAGGCAGCCGCGTTGCTGATTGAGCGGATTGGACTTCCAGATGGCCAACGACGCACGGTTCGCCTTGAGCCAACGCTGCGCCTGCGCGCATCCTGCGGAAGACCGGCATGACTTCGCCGCTTCTGACCATGAATGGCGTCGTTAAACGTTTCGGTGGCGTTCACGCTTTGCGCGGCGTCGATTTCGAACTGCGCGTGGGCGAGATCCATGCCCTGCTGGGCGAGAACGGCGCTGGCAAGTCGACATTGATGAACATCCTGTCCGGTGTGCACGCCCCTGACGAAGGAACGATCACGATCGATGGCGCACCGGTGCATTTTGCCAATCCGCGCGAAGCGCAGGCCGCCGGCATCGCCACGATCTTCCAGGAACTCGATCTCGTGCCTGGCCTCGATGTCGCGGCCAATCTTTTCCTCGGTCGCGAGTTGGTGAAGCCCGGCGGTTTTCTCGATGTCGCAAGGATGCGCGAAGAAGCCCGCACCCGGCTGACCGCCATCGAGTTGGACATCGATGTCGAACGGCCCGTCGGCGAACTGTCGATCGGGCATCGTCAGGTCGTGGCGATCGTCAAGGCACTGTCCTATGCATCGCGTGTCCTGATCATGGACGAGCCGACGGCGGCCCTGACGGTCAGCGAGGTGGACAGGCTCTTCACCATCATGCGCAAGCTCAGTGCCACCGGCGTGGGCATCATCTACATCTCGCATCGGCTTGAGGAGGTTCCCCAAGTTGCGGACCGGGTAACGGTGATGCGCGATGGCCGCGTGGCCGGGACGACAGCCCCGGACGCACCACAGGCCGAACTGGTCAGCCTTCTCGTCGGCCGGCCACTGGAGGACCTTTACCCGAAACGCACACGCACCGCAGGTCGCCGGCTCCTTCATCTCAAGGACGCCCGTTTCCATCCCGCTCGAGCCAGCGCCGGCTGGCAGGTTCCCCAAAACGTTTCGCTCGACGTGCATGAGGGCGAAATTGTCGGGCTGGCGGGCGTCATGGGTGCCGGCCGTACCGAGTTGCTCAGCGCGCTCTATGGCACCGGCCTGGCAGGCCGTTGGGCCGGCACCGTCGAGGTCGACGATCGCCCGGTGCGCCTCGAGTCCATCAGAGCTGCGCGCAGGGCCGGCGTCGCCTTCGTCACCGACGACAGGCGAGGAAGCGGACTGATGCTGCGTACGACGGTCGGCCGCAACCTGGTCATGTCGGTGCTGCGACGAATCTCACCCCGCGGCTTCATGTCGATTGCACGCGAAGCAGCCGCTGTGGCGCGCTCGTTCGGCCAATTCGACATACGACCGCGCAATGCGGCCATCCCGGTCGGCGCGCTGTCGGGCGGCAACCAGCAGAAGGTGGTGCTCGCCAAGGAGATCCTCGGCAATCCGCGGCTGCTGTTGCTGGATGAACCGACGCGTGGCGTCGACGTCGGCGCCAAGGCGGAAATCTATGCCAGGCTTCGCGATCTGGCATCGCAAGGCCTCGGCATACTCGTCGCCTCGAGCGAAATGCCTGAGCTGATTGGCCTATGCGATCGCATCGTGGTTCTTCGGGAGGGCCGCAACGTGGCGGAATTCGAGCGCGGCGTCGATGAACACACGGTGCTTGCCGCCGCAACCGGAA
The DNA here is from genome assembly GCF_040319995.1 of Mesorhizobium sp. M0815. Classification (NCBI taxonomy): domain Bacteria; kingdom Pseudomonadati; phylum Pseudomonadota; class Alphaproteobacteria; order Hyphomicrobiales; family Phyllobacteriaceae; genus Mesorhizobium; species Mesorhizobium sp. M0815. Next base: position 133,636 of record NZ_JAMYOU010000018.1, read on the forward strand.
AGGCCTCCTGATGTCCGACACCAGCACGGCGGATACCGAACTGCCGAGCGGCAAGACAGCTCAGAAGCGGCGCGATCCGCTTGCACTCATCGTCCGCTTCCAGAGCCTGATCGGCTTGGTGGTCGTCGTGATCGGCGGCATTATCTTCTCGCCGCGCCGGCACGGACAGATACTGTTCATCGCCCCGGACAACATCGCCAACATCGTACGCGCCGTATCCGAGACCGGCATCATCGCGATCGGCATGACTTTCGTCATCATCACTGCGGGGATCGACCTCTCGGTTGGCGCTTTGCTTGGCCTGGCCAGTGTCGTCACGGCTACGATGATGATCAATGGCGGTGTTGGCCTCGTGCCGACGATTCTTGCCGTGCTTCTTGCCGGCGTGGTCTTCGGTGCCGTTCAGGGCTCGATCTCGACGCGCTTCCGCCTTGAGCCCTTCATCGTCACCCTCGCGGGCCTTCAGGCCGCGCGCGGTCTGGCCCTGGTCGTCTCGGGCAACGAGTACATCAACATCTCCTATGGCGACGGACCCGGGCTTGCCCCTCCGGTATTTGCCATTCTGGCCGAGCGCTTGTTCAACAATGTGGTGCCGGTGGCAACCATCGTCTTCATCGCTTTTGCGGCGATCGCCACAGTGGTTCTCAACACGACCCGCTTTGGCCGCTATGTCTTTGCCGTCGGCGGCAATGAGCGGGCGGCGCGCCTCTCGGGCGTTCCGGTGTCCGCCGTCAAGATCACCGTCTATGCGATCACCGGCTTCGCGGCCGCTCTCGCCGGCATCGTCCATGCAGGGCAGTTCAACTTCGGCAGTGCCAATGACGGCGCCGGTTACGAACTTACCGCCATCGCCGCGGTCGTCATCGGCGGTACCAGCCTGTTCGGTGGAGCCGGATCGATGGTCGGCACGGTCGCCGGCACGATCATGCTCGGCGCGCTCGCCAACGTCCTGCAACTCAACAACATCACACCCGCCCTGCAATTGCTCGCGACAGCCGCGATCATCATCCTGGCGGCGGTTCTTCAGTCCCTCGTCCGTCGCCGCGAAGGTCTGGTCCGTTAAGTGGGCGACATTGGAAGACCCCTGAACGCCAGCTTACCCGGCGTCGGGAGAGTGAAGCTCAGCAAACCAACAGTCGAGCCAAGGGCATCGACAGGAAGGAAACAACCATGGTTATCAGGAGCACACGCAATAGCAGACAAAGGGCCTGGCAAACGTGTCTGCTTGCCGGGACCTTTCTCGCAGCCGCCGGAGGGGCTCAAGCTGCGGAACCATTGGTCAAGGCTTGCTCCAAGACCGGCGAATTCGTAATCGGCTTTTCTCAGGCCAACAATGCCGAGCCGTATCGCCAGCACGTCAATGACGAACTCACCGCCGCCGCCAAGGCAGTGTCCCAGTTCACCTTGCAGATCGCCGATGGCGCCGGCAGCGTGAACACCCAGACCTCACAGGTCGACAATTTCATCACCCAGAAGGTCGACCTGCTGCTGATATCGCCCTTCGAAGCATCGCCGCTGACGCCGGCGGTGAAGCGGGCCATGGAGGCCGGCATCCCCGTCATCGAGCTCGACCGCAAGACGGTTGGCGATCCGGGCAAGGACTACACGGCTTTTATTGGCGGCGACAATTACAAGATCGCCTTCGAAGCCGGCAAATATACCGCCACGAAACTGCTTCCTGACGGCGGTGAAGTTGCCGTTCTGGAAGGGCTGCCCAGTTCGACCCCTGCCGTGGAACGGCTCAACGGCTTCAAGGACGGCGTCAAGGAGAACGACAAGATCAAGGTCGTCGCCGAGCAGGCGGCGGACTGGCTGCCGGACAAGGCACAGACGGCGTTCGCAGCCATGCTTCAGGCCAATCCCGATATCAAGATGGTCTACGCCAGCAACGACATGATGGCCGCCGGAGCGCGCCTTGCCGCCAAGGGCGCCGGCAAGGAAGGGCAGATCAAGATCATCGGCACCGACGGATTGCCAGGTCCTGCCGGCGGCATCCGGGCCGTTGCCGAAGGCGAATGGGCTGCAACCTTCACTTATCCGACGGGCGCCAAGGAGGCGATCGATATGGCAAAGTCGGTTCTTCTCGATTGCGCCACATCCGTCGAGCCGACGGTCACAGTTGCAACGACGGCGATCACGCCGGAAAACGCCAAGCAGATGATGGGTAACTGACAAAAGTGCCATGGCGATTGCGGTGCGGAGGTCGAATGGCACCTCCGCACCGTCGCAACGCCCCATTTCCGCCCATCGGCCGGTCTTCGGCAACGGCGAGGGTCTCCAGGGTCCAATCAGATCGACCGTCGGTGCGCTCCGAAACAGCAAGAATGGAAGCCTCGGAAGGCCGCCATTAACTGTTCGTTAACCATGCCGGGCTAGCCTTAACCAATCAGTAAGGAGTCGCCTCTGTGACCTGCGTCGCTCCCATCCAAAACAAGTCCATACGCTTTCGAGCGCGCTCGTTTGTAGCCTTCACCCTCACCCCTGAGGCCCCGTTGGGGGAATGGCTGCAAAGCCTGGATCACTGGACCGAAAACTCTCCCGGCTTCTTTGCCGGTCGCCCGGTCGTGCTCGACCTGAATATGCTCAAGCCCGAGGCGGGCGAGATCGAAGATCTGGTCTCACAGCTCGCGGAGCGCGGGATTCGCATCTACGCGATCGAGGCGGACGGCAATGTTGGTCTCGATGCTGATCTGCCGCCGCTCCTCGTTGGCGCCAAGGAGGCCACCGCTGACGCGCTTTACGTGCAGCCGGACCCAAAAGCCGCCGCTGAGGCCAAGACGGAAGAGCCGGAGGCGCCGAACTCATTGATGATCAAGGCACCGATCCGCTCCGGCCAGTCGATCTTTCACCCCGATGGCGATGTGGTCATTGTCGGCTCCGTCAGTTCCGGTTCCGAAATCATCGCCGGGGGGTCGATCCACGTCTACGGCACGCTGCGTGGGCGTGCGTTCGCCGGCGCCACGGGAAATTCTGCGGCTCGTATCTTTTGCCGGAAAAATGAAGCCGAACTTCTGGCGGTAGACGGCTGGTACCGCACCGCCGAGGAGATGGACGCCTCCTCGCGAGGAAGGCCGGTACAGGCCTTTCTCGAGGACGGCGCACTTTGCGTCGCACCGCTCAACTAACAACATTGGAGGCACAAATATGGGCAAGGTAGTGGTTGTCACATCCGGCAAAGGGGGTGTCGGCAAGACGACCTCGACGGCCGCTCTCGGCGCGGCGGTCGCGAAAACCGGCAAGCGGGTGGCCCTCGTCGACTTCGATGTCGGCCTGCGCAATCTCGATCTGATCATGGGCGCCGAGCGGCGCGTGGTTTTCGATATCGTCAACGTCATTCAGGGAACTGCCAAGCTTTCGCAGGCGCTGATCCGTGACAAGCGGCTCGACACGCTGTTCCTGCTGCCGGCCTCGCAAACGCGCGACAAGGATGCCCTCACCGAGGAAGGCGTCGCCGATGTCATCGACAAGCTGCGATCGGTTTTCGACTACGTCTTCTGCGACAGCCCCGCCGGCATAGAGCGCGGCGCGCAACTTGCCATGCGCTTTGCCGACGAGGCGGTAATCGTGACCAACCCGGAAGTGAGCTCGGTCCGCGATTCCGATCGCATTATCGGCCTGCTCGACTCCAGGACGATGAAAGCCGAGCAAGGTGAATCGATTGCCAAACACGTCCTCGTCACGCGCTATGACGCTGCCCGCGCTGCCCGCGGCGAGATGCTCAGCATTGATGACGTTCTCGAGATCCTGTCCACGCCTCTGCTGGGAATAATTCCCGAGAGCCAGGACGTGCTGCGCGCATCCAATGTGGGCGCGCCGGTTACGCTCAGCGAAAACACCAACCCCGCCGCACGCGCCTATATCGACGCGGCAAGAAGACTCGAGGGCGAGGACCTGCCGGTCGTTCTGCCTTTCGAGCGGAGGGGCCTCCTCGACCGGCTGTTGGGAAGGAGGGCAGCATGAACCTGCTCGATATCTTCAAGCGCCGCGGCAGCGCGCCCGTGGCGCGCGAGCGCTTGCAACTGCTGTTGGCTTACGAGCGTCGAAGCCGCAACCAGCCCGATCTCGTCTCCGTGTTGCGCGAGGAGATCATGGCGGTGATCGCCCGGCATGTTCAGGTCGACCAGGATTTCCTGCAGGTGAGCATGGATCACGGCGAAACGACGTCGAGATTGGAGATCGACATCCAGATCCCCAACAAGATCGCAATGCCCATGGCCGCGGCGTTCTAGCGGAATCCTCCAGTCAGGGCTCGCGTCGGCTGCTGCCGAGGTTGCGGCGCCGTGATTGGCGTGTTCGACCCGGTCGCCACGGGCAAGTCACGCAATAACCACTGCAACCACCGCCTCACCAAAACCCCGCGGCCGTTTCCAGCCGCGGGGGCGCCTTGGGAGGGCCTTTCGAAACCCGTGGTCAAATGTTGGCGAGCAATTCGTTGACGCGGCTTTCCATGTCGGCAAGGGCGGTGTCGACGTCCTTCTGGCCACTGATTGCTGCACTCATCTCTTCGCCGATAATGTCCTGGATCGCAAACTGGCGCTGTACGGCCGACGGCAGCGGCTTGCCGAGGTCGGCGACCGCAGAGATCGTGTTGCGATGCGGCAGGGCCTTGAAGGCGTCCGAGGTGATGACGGCCTTGTAGGCGGGCAGGTGACCGGTGCGCGACCACTCAAAGTCGTTGTCGGCGAAGAACTTCAGGAATTTGCCGATGGCCGCGATCTGTTCAGGCGTGCGGTCTTTCTGCGACACGGCCCAGGTGTGGCCGTCGGCATATTGCGCGTGGGTGCCGCCAAACAGCTGCGGATACGGATAAACCGCATAGCCGCCCTTGTTGAGCGCCGTACCCTTGGTTTCGGACTGGGCGTTGTAATCGCCGACCACCCAGGTGCCGTTGAGGTGGACGCCACCCTCGCCGGCAAGGAAGGCATTGATCGAGCCGCCATAATCGAGGTCCTTGGTGGTGTAGCCCTTCTCGAAGATCGCCTTGTACATCTCGACGACCTTCTTGGCTTCCGGCGTATTCAACTTCACATGCTTCGGATCGGCAAAGAAATCGGAATCCTGCTGGAAAAGATAAGTGTAGAGATTGCGTGTGTAGAGCGCAGTCTCATTGGTCAGGTTCTGGACGAAATAAGGCTTGCCCGTCTTCTGCTTGAACTGTTCGGCCTGGGCGAGCAGTTCCTCGGGCGACTTTGGAAAAATCGGCGTGCCGTCGGCACTGACGAGGCCGGCTTGTTTGAAAAGATCCATGTTGACATGATAGAGCATCGTCCAGCTGTCGATCGGCAGGCCATAGATCTTGCTGTCTTTGGTGGCGCCATTGCGCGCCGCGTCGGTGAAGGCGTCGGGTGTCACGCCGACTGACTTCAAGAGATCGTCGAGCGGCATCAACAGGCCCTTCGACTGATAATCCGACAGTACGGATTCATGGATCGTGACGATGTCCGGAGCGTCGCCTGAAGCGAACTGCGCGGTCAGCTGATCGTAGCCGGGCCATTCCACGGTGGTGACGTTGACGTGGACATCGGGATTGTCGGCGTTGAACTTGTTGATCAGCGAGGTGATGATTCCGCATTCGCCAACGGCTTTGGTGGGATCGGTGTTGGTGCCGAAATCGGCATCGCAGGCGCCGAAAAAGCGCTGCACGCTCAGTTCCGTGGCCGCGAAGCTTGGATTTGCGAGCATCATTGCGCCCGCAGAGACTGCGGCAAACAGCATTTTCTTCAGTTTCATATCAGTTCCTCCTACTGAGTTTCCGCCGCTCCACCCTGGATTGGCCTTCGTGCTTCAATCGCTGCGCATTCCCCCCGGCCGTCAGGCAATCTTCGTTATCTCACCGCAGCGCCGGAGACCGCCGTGACGATGTATTTCTGGAAAAACAGGTAGACGATCAGGATCGGTGCACCGGCAAACACCGCCTGCGCCATCAGGAAGCCGATGCCTTCGGACTGGGCGAAGTTGGTCTGCGTCGAGGCCATGCCGACCGTCAGCGTGAACATGTCCTTCCTCGTTGCCGAAATCAGCGGCCAGAAATAATCGTTCCACGCGCCGAGAAAGGTAAAGATGCCGAGCGTTGCCTGCGCAGGCAGCGTGAGCGGCAGAAGCACCTTCCAGAAAATCCTGAGCCGGCTGGCGTTATCGAGCATGGCGGCTTCGTCCAACTCCTTCGGGATGGCTTTGAAATACTGGGTCATCAGGAAGACGCCGAACGGAGCCGAAAGGCCCGGCAGAATGAGCCCTTGATAGGTGTTGTGGAACTTCAGCATGCTGAAGATCTGGTGACGGGCGACGAGCACGGCCTGCTCCGGGACCGCCAGGCCGAACAGCACGATCACGAACAGCACGTCTCGGCCGGGGAAATTCAGCCGTGCAAAGCCGTAGCCGGCGAGCGACGACAGGATCAAGGTGCCGAGCGTCAATCCGCCCGAGACGATGATGCTGTTGCGCACCCAGATGAACACCGACGAGGTGCCGACCGTGTTGATGTAGTTCTTCAGCGTATAGGGCGCGTGAAACACCGAATTCGGATCTGCCATCAGCTCCGCATTGTCCTTGAGTGACAGGCCGATGACCCACAGAACCGGCGCGATCATGACGATCGAAAGCAGGAGGACCAGGGCCAATAACAAATGGTCGCCAAATGCCCGTCCCTTGATGGAAGCGGCTGGAGCGCTCATGCCTGGTCTCCCCTGCTGCGTGTCACCAGGTACTGGGCCATGGCCGCGATCAGGATGAGGATGAACAGGATTTCCGATGCAGCGGCGCCCAGGCCGAGATCCCAGCGGCGGAATGCGGTGTCGTAGATGTAGAGCACGATCGGCTTGGTCAGGTTGTTCGGACCGCCCCGCGTCATCAGCCAAGCCTGGCCGAACAGCTGGAATTGCAGCACGATCTGGATAATGATCACCAGGATGAAGGTCCGCTTGATCGACGGCAGCGTGATCGAGCGTAGCGTCTGCCAGCGATTGGCATTGTCCAGCGCCGCCGCCTCGTAGATATCCTGCGGAATCTGCTGGAGCGCCGAGAGAAAGAGCATCATCGGCAGGCCGATGCACCACCAGATGGTGGCAATGGCGATGCCGACCATCGCCAGGTTGGGATCGGAAATGAAAGCCGGCGCGGTCGCGCCGAACCATCCGTAGATCGTCGACAACAGGCCGACATTCGGAATGAAGACGATGCGCCAGATCAGCGTGACGATGGTGACCGACAGCACCGACGAGGAAAAGAACAGCGTCCGCAAAACCGCAGCAGTGCGCGTCCGGCGATTGAGGCAAAGCGCCAGGAAAAGACCGATCAGCGCCAGCGTCGGCACCGTCAGCAGCACGAAGTAGAAGGTGTTCCAGATCGATTGCAGGAAGACCTTGTCGTGATACAGCCTGACGTAATTGCCGAAACCGACAAAATTTCCGGACGAGAACGTGTCGGCCTTGTGGAAACTCAGCCACATCCCCCAGAGCAGCGGGAAGAGCAGCAGCGTCGTGAAGAAGAACAAGAATGGCGCAACGAAAATGAAGTTTCGCCATTGCGGCGCATAGATGTCGGCGGTCGGCGTTCTGGCGCCGACAGCAAGCGTCGCGGTCGGGGACATCGCCAGCCGGTCAACCATCTCAGGCCTCCCTCGCATGCCAGGCGCGGCCGGTCTCATTGAACAGATGCGATTTCTGGCCGTCGAAGGCGAGCCCGATCCTGTCGCCGACGGCGACGCGACTGTTGCCGGCATCGGAACCGACTATCTGCTGGCCATCGCCCAGCCGCGCGTAGATCAGGGTGCGTTCGCCGAGCCGCTCGAGCACATCGACCACGCCATCGGCATTGCCCTGTCCGGCGGCAACGATACGGACGTCTTCCGAACGGATGCCGAAAGTGTACTTGCCATCGGTCAATTGGCTGGAGGCGATCTCGGTCTGCACCGAGATGCCGTCCGCAAACCTGGCCGTGGCGTTCTCGCCGGATTTGTTGAGCGTCGCATGAACGAAGTTCATCGCCGGCGCACCGACGAACCCTGCGACGAATTTGGTCGCCGGACGCTCGTAGATCTCCATCGGAGTGCCGATCTGATCGATCTTGCGATTGTTCATGACGACGATGCGGTCGGCGAGCGTCATTGCCTCGACCTGGTCGTGGGTGACGAAGATCATCGTCGACTGCAGGCGCTGATGAAGCTGGGCAAGTTCGATGCGGGTGCGGGTGCGCAACGCCGCATCGAGATTGGAGAGCGGCTCGTCGAACAGGAACGCCTTCGGCTCCTTGACGATCGCACGGCCGATGGCGACGCGCTGGCGCTGACCGCCGGAGAGCTGGCCCGGCTTGCGATCGAGCAAATGCGGCATTTCGAGGATGCGGGCGGCTTCGTTGATGCGCGCCTCGATGACCTTGCCTGGAACGCCGATATTCGCAAGCCCGAAGGCCATGTTGGCGCGCACCGTCATATGCGGATAAAGCGCATAGGACTGGAACACCATGGCAATGCCGCGCTTGCCCGGCGGCAGATGATCGATGCGCTCATTGTTGATGGCAATCTCGCCGCTATCGACAGCTTCGAGACCGGCAATCATTCGAAGAAGCGTCGATTTTCCGCAACCGGACGGCCCCAGGAACACGATGAATTCGCGTGCCCTTATGGAGAGCGACAGATGATCCAGCACCGTCATGGCACCGAACTGCTTGCTCACGTTTCTGATCTCGATATCGGCCGTCACGTCGACGCTCCTCCTCAGCGCTTGCGCTTGTCTCGATGATCCGCCTGAACTCAGAGCCTCAGGCGAATGACCTGGTAGGAATAGGCCGGCAGCGACAGGCTCAGCTTGCCGCCGGCGAGTGAGGCGCCCTCACCCTTCCTTGGGCCGACATTGCCTGGGTTCTCGGCCGAATTGACGGCTTTCAGATCGGCGTGCGCCACGACCCGGTGATCGACGATTTCCGCTTCGCCGAAGCCGGTGAGGTCGACCACTGTTTCGATTGCCTCGCTCGAATGGCGGTTGACGGCGAAGAAGGTGACGTGGCCGGTCTTCGTGTCGTGCACCCCGGCAATGTCGACGTAGGCGACGTCGCCCGCAACGGTGGATTTATAGGTCGGGCTTTCCACCTTGAGATCCAGCGCATTGCCGCGGCCGTAGTTAGAAGCAAACAGATAGGGATAAAAAATCGTCTGCCGCCATGCCGGGCCATTCGGAACGGTCATGATCGGCGCGATGACGTTGACCAGTTGTGCCAGGCAGGCGATCTTGACGACATCGGAACGGCGGATGAAGGTGTTGAGGATCAGGCCGACCTGCAGCACATCCTCGAAATTATAGATGTCTTCGAGCAACGGCGGGGCGAATGGCCAGCCGTCGCTGCCGCCGAGGATTTTCTTGTCCTGCTCCTTGGAATGGTACCAGACGTTCCATTCGTCGAACGAGATGTAGACCTGCTTGTTGGAGCGCTTCTTGGCCTTGATATAGTCGATGACGCCGGCGACCGAGACAATGTAGTCGTCGAGCTTTTCGCTCATGGCGAGATAGTTCGAAGCGTCGTTGGCTTCGTTGTCGAAATACATGTGCAGCGAGATGTAGTCGACCTCGTTGTAGGTATGGTCGAGAACCGTCGCTTCCCATTCAGGGTAGGTCGGCATCTTGGCATTCGAAGAGCCGCAGACCACCAACTCGAGCGACTTGGAGAAGGCGCGCATTGCCTTGGCCGTCTCATGCGCTAAGCGGCCATACTCGTCCGCGGTCTTGTGGCCGATCTGCCAGGGGCCGTCCATTTCATTGCCGAGGCACCAGAGCTTGACGTCGAAGGGCTCCTTGCGGCCATTGGCGATGCGCTTGTCGCTCCATGTACTGCCGCCGGGATGGTTGGCGTACTCCAGAAGGTTGCGGGCTTCGTCAAGGCCGCGCGAGCCGAGATTGACGGCAAGCATCATCTCGGTGTTGGCGGAGGTGCACCAATCGGCAAATTCGTGCAGGCCGACTTCGTTGCTTTCCGACGTATGCCAGGCGAGGTCGAGCCGCACCGGGCGCTCTTCCTTGGGGCCGATGCCGTCTTCCCAATTGTAGGCGGAGACGAAATTGCCGCCGGGATAGCGGACGATCGGAACATTAAGTTCTCTGACGAGATCGATGACGTCCTGACGCATGCCATTGGCATCCGCCGTCGGATGGCCTGGCTCGTAGATGCCGGTATAAACTGCCCGCCCGAGATGCTCGATGAAGGATCCGTAGAGCCTCGGATCGATTTCCGAGACAACATAATGCGGATGTGCCGTAACGGCTGCCTTCATGCATTCCTCCCATCGATATCACAAACGATGATTTAAATCATCTTGCCCGATATCAAAGAGGAATTGGCAGCTCTTCGTCAAGCCAAAATAGCCAAAAGTAGGACAATTAGACGAAGGTTTTGGCTCAGCAGAAAGCCAGTTCATTGAAATTGCTGCGTTATCTTCAGAACCCGGTTTCATGATATCAACCAGTTTTGATCCGGAGCAGGATGTCCTGATCGTAATTTCCAAAGCCCTTGCCGAAAATGTTGATCCCGCCGGGGCGCTTGGCGTCGTCCTTGACGCCGATACGGA